>JBJMGZ010000113.1:0-3351 GCA_045807605.1 Thermoanaerobaculia bacterium
CGCGACCACCAGCACCTCCCGACGCAGCGGCGACAGGAAGTAATAATGGAGGCTCCGGTCGAGCACCTCGCGGCGGATCAGGTTGCCGAAGATCCAGACGCAGCCGAGGAACACGATCACTCGTAGGACGAACGCCTGATAGATCGCCGAAAAGGTTTTCGTGGCGTCCGCCAGGTTCGAAGGGTCGTCCACGGCCTCAGGGATGATCGCCCGCAGAGCCAGGATGAGCACCGGCATGAGCGCGAGCACCAGCAGCAGGAAGACCCGCTTGCCCAGGAAGCTCTTGCGCAGCTCCAGACGCATGACGGCCAGCCCCTGGCTCCGCCACTGGGACCACGGCCGGCCGGGGGATATCGTTTGCGCGGGGACGGTCTCTCTCAAGGTCTCGCTCACGACTTCTCTCCGATCAGGTACTGGTAGACCGCGTTCACGTCGGCGTCCGTCGGCATCACGGTCTCGATGCCGAGGCCTGTTTCGAGCACGACCTCGTTGAGCATCATGTAGAACCGGTCGGCGCTGCGGGTCCGCACCAGCAGGCTCCGGCCGTCGTCCTGGATGCTCGCCTCGACCACGTGGTCCTGCTCGAACACTTTCGAAGCCAGCAGCGACGGGCGGTCGCAGCGGATCAGCACCTGCACCGGGTGCTCCTCCTCCATCTCGTCGCGCACGCCGCCGATCTCGCCCTCGGCCACGATGTAGCCGCCGTTGATCAGCACCACCTGGTCCGAGATCAGGTCGACCTCGTGCAGGATGTGGCTCGAAACGATCACGTAGAGCCCGGCGGCGGCGAGGCTCCGGAAGAGCGCGATGACCTCGGCCCGCGCCATGGGATCGAGCCCGTTGAGCGGCTCGTCCAGGATCAGCACGGACGGCCGGTGCGCGATCGCCTGCGCGAGCTTGATGCGCTGGCGCATGCCCTTGCTGTAGCCCGCCACCTTGCGGCCCGCGGCCTCGGTCAGGCCGACGCGCTCGATCGCCTCCCAGGTCATCTTCTCGGCTTCCGCATGGGCGAAGCCGTGCACCCGCAGGTAGAAGTAGATGAACTGGAAACCGGTCAGCCCCGGCGGGAAGGCGTCGTACTGCGTCGAGTAGCCGACCAGCCGGAACAGCTCCTCGGGATGGTCGGGCGCCACGCCCAGCACCCGGATCTCGCCGCGCGTCGGACGGATCAGCCCCACCATCAGGTTCATCAGCGTGGTCTTGCCCGAGCCGTTCGGCCCCACCAGGCCGGTGATGCCGGGCGGGATCGTCAGGTTGACCTTGTTGATCCCCAGCACCTCGCCGTAGAACTTGGAAACGTTTTCGATGACGATCCGGGCATCGGTATTTCCATTCATCAGGCCATTCATCAGGCCGCTCATCGCACCACCTCGTAGGCGCGGATGCGCCGCGACAGGAGCCAGAGGCAGATCAGGCCGCCGGCGATCAGCGAGGTCCAGGCCGCGGCCGGCGCCGGCAGGAAATCGCCGTCCAGCGGGATGTTGAACAGGCCGGACCAGATGGAACCGATCACGAGCCAGGGTGCCACCAGCGTTCCCGCCGAGGTGTGGAGAATCCCTGCGATCGCGCCGGCGAAGCCGATGGACACGAAGAAGATCACGATCAGCGCGATGCGGGCCACCGGCTTCCACTTCACCCAGGCCGACACGGCGAGAACCATCAGCGACAGGAACAGGATCCAGGCCCAGCTCCCCACGAAGATCGCGAAGCCGAGCTTGAGGTTGGCTCCGAGCCATCCCGACCCCTCCAGGTAGGCCTGGAAGAAGAAGAGCAGGAGCGCGGGAACCCAGGTGATCGCCGACAGCAGGATCAGCAGCACCGACATCTTGCCCAGCACGTACTCGCTGCGCGAGAACGGCCGCGACAGGTAGAGCGCCAGGCCGTTGTTGCGCAGGTCGGGCGACACCAGGGCCGGCCCCACCAGGAGCACGAGCAGGAACGACAGCCCGCCCTGGACCCACTGGCCGGTATAGAAGAACGTGTTGTTGATGGGCAGGAACTTCTTCAGCTCCTCGGCCGGCAGGTCGAGGAAGGAAAGCGCGCTCATGTTGTGATGCAGGTAGATCAGCAAGAGGCCCACGAACGGCATCAGGAAGCAGACGGAGTAGAACGCTACGAAGAGCTTGCTCTTGAACACCGTCTCGTAGGCATACCGCGGAAAGATGAGAAAGCGCGACCAGGCGGGGGTCAGGACCCCCGAGTAGCGCCGGTAGCTCCGACCGTAGACCGCCATGGCCTCAAGCCTCCATCGCTTTCAGGAAGATGTCTTCCAAAGAATCCCGCTTGTAGTCGAGCCGCCGGATCTGCACCTTGCGCTCGATCGCCAACCGGTAGAGATCGCGCACTCCGACCCCCTCCGGCAGCACGATCTTGAGCCGCTGGCGCGCGCCGGCCGCGACTTCCGCCCCGAGCGCTTCGAGCGCCGCGGAGAAGCCGGGATCGGACGCCCCGCCGCTCTCGGTGCGCAGCTCGATTTCGAGGAAGTTGCGGTTGGACCGCCGCTCCTCCTCCAGGTTGCAGGTGACCGCCACCTTGCCTTGCTTGAGCACCAGCACTTCGTCGCAGCACTCCTCGACGTCGCGCAGGAGGTGGGAGGAGAGGATCATCCGCACGCCGCCCCCCTCCCGATTATCGCGGATGTCACGGATCAGCCTGAGCATGCGCTCGCGCGCCACCGGGTCGAGCCCGTTCGTGGGCTCGTCGAGAAAGACCATCCTGGGACCGTGGGCCAGGGCCTGGGCCAGCTTGGCCGCCTGCCGCATGCCGAGCGAGTAGCCGTCGACGGCGCGGTAGCGGGCCTCGCCCAGGCCGACATAGAAAAGGACCTCGTGCGCGCGCTCGATGGCCTGCGCCGGCGGCAGGCCCGAGAGCTCGGCCATCAGCCGGACGAAGCGCACGCCGCTCATGCCGGCGATGAACGCATCGTTCTCGGGCATGTAGCCCATGAAGGAGCGGATCTCCCGCGTCTCCGTCCGGATGTCCCGGCCGAGGACGCGGGCGGTGCCGCCGCTCGTCTTGTAGAAGCCCAGAAGGGTGTGGAGCAGCGTGGTCTTGCCGGCTCCGTTCGGGCCCAGGAGGCCGATGCAGCGGCCGGAGAGGGTGGCGTTCAACCCCTGCAGGATCGGACGCCCCCCGAGCTTCACCTCCAGCCCCTGGAGCTCCAGCACGGGGACGGCCGGGGCCGCCGCCGGTGTCTCGGATTCCAGAGCCGTCTTCGTCGCCAGGTTCACCACGTTGCTCCCTCCTTCTGCACTTCAGGATGTAGGGGAGGGGTTTACCCCCTCCCGGGCGGGGGCAAGCCCCGCCCCTACAGCACCGTCTCGCGCACCACCTCGTCGAGGGTGGTCACGC
>JBJMGZ010000114.1:0-15545 GCA_045807605.1 Thermoanaerobaculia bacterium
ACTGTAGAGACGCCCCGTGGGGCGTCTCCGCCGCGGCGCGGACCTTCCGGGGCCGCACGGGCCCACCCCCGGCAGGTCAGGGGGAGGCGGAACGGCATCGCCGCCCCGAGAGACGCCCCACGGGGCGTCTCTACAGTGGGGGGGAAGGTAGCGAACGACAACCTATCGTGCCTCCATGAAAGAAGCCGACCGCATCCTCGAAGAGCTGCGCCGCCGCGAGCGCGAGCTGCCGGCCGACCTCTACAGCCTCGACCGGCCGGCCAACCGCTTCCTGCGCCAGGGCCAGGAGCGCGCCCTTCGGAAAGCCCTGGAGGAGATCGGCCCGCTCGCCGGGAAGCGGGTCCTGGAGGTGGGCTGCGGCTCCGGCAACTGGCTGGAGATGCTGGCGGGGGCTGCACTCTCCGGCATCGAGCTCGATCCCGGGCGAGCCGCCGGCGCCGCCGCCCGCTTCCCGGGCGCGGATATCCGCACCGGCGACGCCTCCAGCCTCCCCTGGGCAAGCGGCAGCTTCGACGTCGTGCTCCAGAGCACGGTGTTCTCCTCGATCCTGGACCCCGGGATGCGGCGGGCGGTCGCGTCCGAGATGCTGCGGGTGCTCGCCCCGGATGGCGCCATCCTCTGGTATGACTTCTTCGTGGACAACCCGTCCAACTCCCATGTCCGCGGCGTCCGCCGGCGCGAGATCGAGGCGCTCTTCCCGGGCTGCCGCGTCGCCCTGCGCCGGGCCACGCTCGCGCCGCCGCTCGCCCGGCGGATCGTGCCGGTCTCGTGGAAGCTCGCCGCGCTGCTGGAGTCGCTGCGGGTGCTCGACACCCACTACATGGGCGTGATCCGCCGATGAAGACCCTCGCCTGCGTCGTGGGCGCCCGCCCCAACTTCGTGAAGATGGCCCCGGTCCTCGCCGGCCTGCGGGACCTGGCGCCGGACGTGCGGCCGCTCCTGGTGCACACCGGCCAGCACTACGACGAGGCGATGAGCGACCGGTTCTTCAGCCAGCTCGGCCTCCCCGAGCCCGACGTGCACCTGGAGGTCGGCTCCGGCCCGCACGGGCAGCAGACCGCGCGGGTGCTGGAGCGTTACGAGGCGTGGCTCATGGAAGCGCGGCCCGATGCCACCCTGGTCGTGGGCGATGTGAACTCGACGCTCGCCTGCGCGCTCGCCTCGGTCAAGCTCGGCATCCCCGTGCTCCACGTGGAGGCCGGCCTGCGCAGCTTCGACCGCACCATGCCGGAGGAGATCAACCGCGTCCTCACCGACGCCATCGCGGATCTCCTCCTGGTCTCCGAGCCGAGCGGCGTCGAGAACCTGCTGCGGGAGGGGCGGCCCGAGTCGTCGATCCGGCTGGTGGGCAACGTGATGATCGACGTGCTGGCGCTGCAGCTCCCCGCGGCCCGCGCCCTGGGCGAGCCCGAGAGGCTCGGGCTGCCCGCGGGCGGGTACGCGGTCTGGACGCTCCATCGCCCGTCGAACGTGGACGAGCCCGCGGCGCTCCAAAGGGCCGTCGAGGGGCTGCAGCGGACCGCGGAGCGGCTGCCGGTGGTGTTCCCGGTCCATCCGCGCACGGAGATCAGGCTGCGGGAGATGGGGCTGGAGCCGGCGCTGTCAGAAGACCCGCGGGTGATCCTGACCGAGCCGCTGGGCTACCTGGAATTCCTCGGCCTCTCGTCGCAGGCGCGGCTGATCGTGACCGATTCGGGCGGCCTCCAGGAGGAGTCCACGGCGCTCGGCATCCCCTGCCTGACCCTGCGCGACACGACCGAAAGACCGATCACGATCGAGGAGGGGACGAGCACGCTCGTCAACGGCAACTGGACGCTCTTCGACACCCTGGTGTCCGACGTGCTCGAGGGACGCTACAAACGGGGGAGCTGCCCGCGGCTGTGGGACGGGCAGGCGGGGCGGCGGGTGGCGCAGGAGGTGGCGGAATTTCTACGGTGAAACAGCTCGCCGCCGCCGTGTCCGGTGATCCGCAGGCCCTCGCCGCCCTCGCCGCCGACCCCGCGGGGGGCGAGCGTGCGACGGCCCACCGCCTCGGCCCCGCCCTGGCCCTCCGCGCCCGCCGGCTCGGGATCGACGTCCCCGCCGCCTGGCACCGCTCGCTGATCGGCACCACCGCCCATCTCCTCCGGGTGCGGGAGCGCCTCGCCGCCGCGTCCGAGGCTCTCGGAGAGGCGGGCGTGACCTGGGTTCCGATCAAGGGGTGCGACCTGGGGGCGCGGGTCTACGACCAGCCCGAGGAGCGCCCCGCGGGGGACGTCGACCTCCTCGTCTCCGAGGCGGACTACCCGCGGGCCCATGCCGCTCTCGCCGCCGCGGGCTGGCGCTCCCTCTACGAAGGCGAGCGGGCCGAGCGCTACCTCCGGGAGGAGGGCTATGCCTGGGCGCTGGTGGATGCGACCGGCCTGCTCCTGGAGGTCCATGTCCGGCTCTGGGGGTTGGTCCCATCCGGTCTCGCGCCGGCGCTCCTGGCCGCGGCGGTCCCGGACCCCTCTCTTGGAGCGGCCGGCCGGCGTCTCCCCCTGGCGCACGCCTGGCTGCTCGCCGCGGTCCACGCCTGGCTCAACCCGCCGCCCCGGCCGCTCCTCTCCTGGTGGGACCTGGAGCGGATCGCCGCGGCCGGGCCGGGGATCGCGGACCAGGCCGTGCGGCTGGCCGAGGAGTGGGACCTCCAGCTCCCCGCCGGCCTCGCCGCCGCGCAGGCTGCGGAGCTCTGGGGATCGGAGCCCAACCGGGAGATCGCGGACCGCCTGCGGTTGCGTCCCCTGGAGCGCCTCGCCGCCCGCCGCGGGGAGGCCGCGAGCCTGCGGGGCATCGTCCTGGCCCGGCTCCTCTCGGGTCGGGCGAGCCGGGCGGGATGGCGGGCTCTGCCGCGGCAGGTGTGGGCCCATCCCGGGGTGGTGGAGCAGGAGACGGCCGCGGATCGGAGCTGGCCGGCACGGCGGTTCACCCATGTGATGCGTGCCTTCAGGCGCTGATGGAGGAGATTCCCTGATGAACGTGCCTTTCTTCCGGCCCGAGCTGTCCGAGGCCGAGATCGCCGAGGTGGTGGACACCCTGCGCTCCGGCTGGCTCACCACCGGGCCGCGGGTGAAGCGGTTCGAGGACGACCTCGCCGCGGCCGTGGGCGCCCCTTTTGCGGTCGCGGTCAACTCCTGCACCGCGGCGCTCCACCTGGCCGTCGAGGCGCTCGGCCTGCGGCAGGGGCAGTCCGTCCTCGTCCCCACCATGACGTTCGCGGCGACCGCGGAGATCGTGCGCTACGCCGGCGCCGTGCCGGTGCTCGTGGACTGCGATCCGGTCACCCTGAACATGGACCTGGAGGACGCCGAGCGCAGGATCGCCTCCGTCGCGAAATCCGCGGAGCCGGTGGGGATCATCCCGGTCCACGTGGGCGGGCTGATGATGGACATGGACGCGGTCTCGGATTTCGCCCGGCGCCACGGCCTCTGGATGATCGAGGACGCGGCGCATGCGCTCCCCGCGGCCTGGCGCCGGCCGGACGGGAGCTGGCAGCGCTGCGGCGAAGGGACCGCGGCGGTCACCTGCTTCTCCTTCTACGCCAACAAGACCGTCACCACCGGCGAGGGCGGCATGGCCGTCACCGCCGATCCGGCTCTCGCCGAGCGCATGCGGATGATGTCGCTCCACGGCCTCTCCCACGACGCCTGGGGCCGCTTCAGCAAGGGCGGGAGCTGGGACTACCGCATCCTCGCGCCCGGCTTCAAGTACAACCTCACCGACGTGGCCGCGGCGCTCGGCATCCACCAGCTCGCCCGCGCCGAGGAGATGCGGCAGGACCGCGAGCGCCTCGCGCGCCGCTACCTGGAAACTCTTTCCAACACGGAAGAGCTTGAGCTGCCGCCATTTCCGGACGATCGCCTGCACTCCTGGCACCTTTTTCCTGTTAGAATCCGCCCAGACAAGCTAGCGATCGATCGGAACGGTTTCATCGCGGAGCTGAAGGAAGCGGGCGTCGGCTGCTCGGTCCACTGGCGGCCCCTGCATCTCCACCCCTACTACGCCGGGACGTTCGGCTGGAGGGCGGAGGACCTGCCGGCCGCCACGGCGGTCTGGGAGCGCATCGTCAGCCTTCCTCTCTTCCCCGCGATGACGCACGCGGAGCACGAGCATGTTGTCGCTGTCATCCAGGGGATTCTTGAACGCCACCGCCGGAGAGGCTGAAGCCGGCCGGGGTCTGCCGCGCGCGGCCGACGCCGCCCTCGCCTGCCTCGGGCTGGCCGCCGCCTCGCCCGTCCTCCTCGTGACGGCCGGCCTGGTCGCCGCGACCTCGCCGGGTCCCGTGCTCTTCCGCCAGCAGCGCGCCGGCCTCGGCGGCAAGCCGTTCACCCTGCTCAAGCTCCGTACCATGCGCACGGCTTGGGGAGGTACCCCCGAAGGCAGCCAGCTCACCGCGGCCGGCGACGCCCGCATCACCCCCGTGGGCCGCTGGCTGCGCCGCTTCAAGCTCGACGAGATCCCCCAGCTCTGGAACGTCGTCCGCGGCGACATGTCCCTGGTGGGACCCCGTCCCGAGGTGCCGCGCTACGTCGACGAGAGCCCGCTCTGGCAACAGGTGCTCTCGGCCCGGCCCGGCCTGACCGATCCGGTGACGCTGCGGCTGCGCGACGAGGAGGCGCTGCTCGCGGGCGTGGGGGATGCAGAGCGCTTCTATCGCGAGCGCCTGCTGCCCTGGAAGCTGCGCGGCTACCGCGACTACCTGGAGCGCCGCTCCTGGATCGCAGACCTCGGCGTGCTCGGCGCCACGGCCCTCGCCGTGCTGCGGCTGCGCCGGCCGGTGCCGCCCACCCTCGAGGAGATCCAGGGATGATGGGCCCAATGACCGGCGAATCCCAGCCCATCCCGCGGCCGCCGCTCTGGACGCGCCTGCTCTACCGCCAGGTCCAGCTCCTCATGGACATCGCCATCCTGGTGGGCTCGTTCCTCTTCGCCTACCTGCTGCGCTTCGACTTCGACATCCCGGAGGACGAGTTGGCCCGCATGCTGGTCCAGCTCCCGCTCGTCCTGCTCCTGCAGTTCGCTGCGCTCGCCCTGGCGGGGGTCTACACGTTCGTCTGGCGCTACGTGGGGCTGCGCGAGGTGCCGTCGTTCCTCAAGGCCGCGTCCGGCTCGGCGGCGGTGCTGCTGGCCCTGCGCTTCGGCCTGCCCGACGGGTTCCACCTCTGGCGCGTTCCGGTCTCCGTCATCCTGATCGACGTGGCCTTGGCGTTCGGCGGCGCGCTCAGCGTGCGCGTGGTGCGCCGGGTGCTCTACGAGAGCTACGAGCGCGAGCGGCTCGACCGCACCGCGACGCGCGCGCTCGGAACGCGCCGGCGCCGCAAGCCGGTGCTTCTGGTGGGCGCCGGCCGCGGCGGCGTGCTCGCCGTGCGCGAGATCCAGGCCCGCGGCGACTTCGACATCGAGGTCATGGGCTTCGTGGACGACGACCCGCTGAAGCAGGGCACGGTCATCCACGGCGTGCGCGTGCTGGGCACGATCCGCGACCTGCCCCGCCTGGTGCGCGAGCTGGGCATCGACCACGTGGTCATCACCATCGCCGAGACCCGGCGCCAGCTCCTGCGCCGCATCGCCGAGATCTGCCAGAAGAGCGGCGTGCGCATGCGCTCGATCCCGGGCTTCTACGAGATCCTGCAGGGCAAGGTCGAGATCAGCCGCATGCGCGACGTGGCGGTCGAGACCCTGCTCGGCCGCGAGCCGGTCTACCTCGACCAGTCCGAGCTCGACCGCTTCCTCGGCGGCCGGCGGGTGCTGGTCACCGGCGCCGGCGGCTCCATCGGCTCCGAGCTGGCGCGCCAGGTCGCGCGCTTCCAGCCGTCGCTCCTGCTGCTCCTCGACCGCGCCGAGGGGGCGCTCTTCGAGGTCGACCGCGAGCTGCGGCAGCTCCGCCCCGAGCTCGACGTCCGGCCGCTGATCGCCGACGTGGTGGACGCGCCCCGCATCCGCGCGCTGCTCACCCAGTACCGGCCCGAGGTGGTGCTCCATGCCGCGGCGCACAAGCACGTGCCGATGATGGAGTCGAACGCCAGCGAGGCGATCAAGAACAACGTCTTCGGCACCCGCATCCTGGGCGAGCTGGCGGGCGAGCTGGGGGTCGAGACCTTCGTCCTCATCTCGACCGACAAGGCCGTGCGGCCGAGCTCGGTCATGGGCGCCTCGAAGCGCATCGCCGAGCTGGTGATCCAGGACCTCGACCAGCGGTACTCGACGCGTTACGTGGCGGTGCGCTTCGGCAACGTCATGGGCTCGGCCGGCTCGGTGATCCCGATCTTCCGCGAGCAGATCGCGCGCGGCGGGCCGGTGACGGTCACCCATCCGGACATGATGCGCTACTTCATGACCATCCCCGAGGCGGCGCAGCTCGTGCTGGAGACCGGCGCCATGGGCGACCGCGGCGAGATCTACATCCTCGACATGGGCGAGCCGGTGCGCATCCTGGATCTCGCGCGCGATCTGATCACGCTGTCGGGCTTCCGGCCCTACGAGGACGTCGACATCGTGTTCACCGGCCTGCGGCCGGGCGAGAAGCTGTTCGAGGAGCTGGAGGTCTCGGGCGAGAGCATTTCCAAGACCCGCCACCCCAAGATCTTCATCGGCCGGCTGCCGGTCTTCGCCTCGGACCGCCTGTCCGACGGCCTCAAGCGCCTGGCCGCGCTCGGCCGCCACGGCTATGACGGCGAGATCCGCGAGTTCCTCGCCGGGTTCCTCGACGAGGCCAATCTGACGACGGGCCGGCCCGGGGCCGCGATCCTCCAGTTCCCCGGTCGTGCGCTCGGCCGCGGGCGCTCCTGAGCCATGGAAAGCCTGCGCCAGGACTTCATCTACGCCCTGCGTTTCCTGCGCAAGCACCGCGGGTTCGCCATCCTCATCGTCCTCTGCCTCGCCCTGGGGATCGGCGCCAACAGCGCCATCTTCAGCGTCGTCGACGCCGTGCTGCTGCGGCCGCTGCCCTACCCCGAGGCCGAGCGGCTGACGATCGTGACGGATCTCCATCAGGGGCCGGGGAGCGAGCCGGTGGAGTCCACCGTCTCCGCCTTCAACTTCCTGGAGTGGCGCAAGCAGAGCCGGTCGTTCGAGAGGCTGGAGGCCATGCTGTCCCAGCCGTTCAACCTGACCAGCGGCGGCAGGCCGGAGCAGGTGCAGGGCGCGGCGGTGACGGCCGGGTTCTTCGGCCTGCTCGGAGCGGAGACGCAGCTCGGCCGCGCCTTCCTGCCGGAGGAGGACCGGCCGGGCGGCGCGCTCTCGGTGGTGCTCTCCCATGGCCTCTGGCAGCGGCGCTTCGGCGGCGATCCGCAGATCCTCGGCCGGGCGCTGCGCATCGACGGCCGGAGCTACACGGTGGCAGGAGTGATGGAACCGGGATTTCACTTCCTGGAGGAGGCCGAGCTCTGGGTGCCGCTCGCCCTCGATCCCGCGGATCTGCCGCCGCAGCACGAGCTGCTGGTGGCGGGCCGGCTCGCGAAGGGTGTGGCGCTCGATGAAGCCCGGTCCCAGATGTCCGCCATCGCCGCGCGCCTGGAGCGCGACTTCCCCGACACCAACGCCGGATACACCGTGAACGTCAGCAACCTGCGCCACAACCTGGTCAAGGAACGGCGGCGCGGCCTGCTCATGCTCCTCGCCGCGGTCGGCCTGCTGCTGCTCATCGCCTGCGCCAACGTGGGCAACCTGCTGCTGGTGCGCGCCTCGGAGCAGCGCAACGAGATCGCGATCCGGGCCGCGTTCGGCGCGAGCCGGGGCCGCCTGGTGCGCCAGACGCTGACCGAGAGCGTGGTGCTCGCCCTGACCGGCGGCATCCTGGGCATCCCGCTGGCGGAGATCACTCTGTGGGTGCTGCCCCGGCTCGCCAGCGAGTACGGGGAGCTGCTCCGGGACGTCCGCCTCGACTATCGCGTGCTCGCCTTCACGTTCGGACTCTCCCTGCTCACCGGGCTCCTGCCGGGCCTGCTGCCCGCCCTCAAGACCTCGACGCCCAACCTCTACCGCCGTCTCACGGCCGGCGGCGGCCGGCGCGCCAGCGAGGGGATCCGCGGCCGCCAGCTCCAGAGCGGCCTGGTGGTCTTCGAGGTCGCGGTCGCCCTGCTCCTGCTGGTCGGCGCCGGGCTGATGGTCAAGAGCTTCGCCCTGATCAACCGCCTCGAGCTCGGGTTCGACCGCGAGGACGTCCTGACCGTGCAGGTCTCGCTCCCCGAGACCCGGTACGAGGGCGAGCAGATGGTGGCTTTCTGGCGCGACCTGATCGGCCGCGTCGGATCGCTGCCCGGGGTGACCGCCGCGGCGGCGACGAGCGTCCTGCCGGTGGAGGGCTCGCCCGTCACGACCACGTTCACCCTGGAGAACGTGGCGGCCTCCGGCCCGGCCGGGATGCAGATGGCGAACTTCCGGCGGGTGAGCCCGGACTACTTCCGGGTCATGGGCATGCCGCTGAAGTCCGGCCGCGAGTTCCGGGACGGAGACGACCTCGCGTCGGCGCCGGTGGCGGTGATCAGCGAGGAGATGGCCCGCCGCTACTGGGGGTCCCAGAACCCGCTGGGCAAGCGCATCCTGCGCACCGCCGAGGCGGCCCAGGGCCGCTGGCTCACCGTCGTGGGCGTGATCGGGGACGTGCAGGACTCGGTCCTGGGTGGCGAGACCTGGACCACCTTCTACGTTCCCATCGCGCAGGGAGCGCGGCCGTCCATGTTCCTGGTCGCCAGGGCCTCGGTCGAGCCGATGAGCCTGGTGCCGGCCGTGCGCCGCGAGGTGCTGGCGGTGGACAAGGAGCAGCCCATCGCGATGGTCCAGACGCTGGACGAGCGGATCTCGGACTCGCTGGCGAAGCCGCGCTTCAACACCTTCATGCTGACCCTCTTCGCCGCGCTCGGCATGGTCCTGGCGATGGTCGGGATCTACGCCGTGCTCTCCTACTCGGTGAGCCAGCGCAGCCACGAGATCGGCATCCGCATGGCCCTCGGAGCGCAGAAGGAGGATGTCATCCGGCTGATCCTGCGCCGCGGGATGGCGCTGGCCGGCATCGGCCTGGTGCTCGGTCTGGGAGCGGCATTCCTCTGCACCCGCGTGCTGGAGGGGCTGCTCTATGGCGTGGCGCCCACCGACCCGCTGGTCTTCGCAGCGATCGCCCTCGGGCTGGTCCTGGTGGCGTTGATCGCCAGCTACCTGCCGGCGCGCCGGGCCGCGAGGCTCGATCCCATGGTCGCGCAGCGGCTGGACTAGAGGCTTCTCTCGAGCTCGGCCAGGATCTCGTCCATGGCGAGTTGCTCCGGCCCGGGCAGCGCGTGGCGCCCCTCCTCAACGATCTCGGCAATGCGGGCGACCGTCGGCCTCTCCAGGATCTGGCGCAGATTGAGCTCGACCGGCAGCACGTCCTGGAGCAGCGTCACGACCTGGGTGGCCAGGAGGGAGTTGCCGCCGAGGTCGAAGAAGCTGACGTCGCGCGGCACCTCGTCCATCCCCAGGACCTCGGAGCAGACGCCCGCGACGAGCGACTCGAGCGGCGTGCGCGGGGCCGCCGCGGGCGCTACCGGCGCGGAGACGGGAGCCGGCAGGGCGCGGCGGTCGATCTTGCCACCCGGGGTCCGGGGCAGGGCACCGAGGGGCACGAAGACGGCCGGCACCAGGGGCTCCGGGAGCTTGCCGCGCAGCCAGGCCCGGACCTGGTCGGGCGCAGTCTCCGGCCCCGGCTCCGGCCCGGGCACGTAGTAGCCCACCAGCCGATCCTCCCGCATCACGACGACGGCCTCGCGCACGCCGGGATGCCGCCTCAGAACCGTCTCGACCTCCTCCATCTCGACGCGGAAGCCGCGGATCTTGACTTGCCGGTCGATCCGTCCCAGGAACTGGAGGTTGCCATCCGGCAGCCGGCGGACCAGGTCGCCCGTGCGGTAGAGGCGCGCGCCCGGCTCCGGCGCCCCGGGGTCCGGCACGAAGCGCTCGGCGGTGAGGTCCGGCCATCCGAGGTACCCCCGCGCCAGCGGCGGACCGCCCAGGCACAGCTCGCCGGGCGCCCCAGGAGGCTGGAGCTGCCCCAGACGGTCCAGGACGCAGGCGCGACGGCCGGGGAGCGGCCGGCCCAGCGTCACCGCTCCGGGCCGGGAGGCGGCCGCGGCGTCCACCTCCTGGAAGGTCGCGGTGATCACCCCTTCCGTCGGTCCGTAGGCGTTGAGCAGGCGCACGCCGGCCAGGGGGCTGCGCAGCCACAGGCGCGCGTCCTCCGCCGGCATGGCCTCGCCGCCCGCGGTGACCAGGCGCAGAGCGGTCGGCGCGCCGAAGGCGGGCTCGCGGACCCACTGCCGCCAGTACGCCGTTGGCAGCTCGGCCACGGTGAGCCCCAGCTCGCCGGCGATCCGGGAGAAATCCGCCGGCGGCCAGACCTCCGCCCCGCGCAGCACCACGGCGGCGCCGCTTACCAGGGCGGTCAGGAGCTGCTCTAGCGAGACGTCGAAGGCCGGCGAGGCGAAGACCAGGGCACGGTCGCGCTCGCCCAGCTCCAGCCGGTCCGCCGCCGCGAGGATGTGCTGCGCCAGCACCGCGTGCGAGACCCCGACCGGCTTGGGCTCGCCCGTGGAGCCGGAGGTGTGGAGGACGTAGGCCAGGCCTTCCGGCAGGACGGCCGGGCGAGGGGCGGCGGGCAGGAGCCCGGGCGCGGCGTCCAGTGGCAGCACCACCGCCGGCCGCAGGTCGCGCAGCAGGAAGGCCAGGCGCTCGGCCGGCAGTCCGGGGTCCAGGGGAGCGTAGGCTGCTCCGGACTTGAGGACGGCCAGGAGGGACACGACCAGCTCCGGCGAGCGTTCCATCACGACGGCCACGCGCTCCTCGGGCCGGACCCCCAGGGCGAGCAGCCGGTCCGCCAGGGCATCCGCCCGGGCATTCAATTCGGCATAGGTGAGCCGTTCGTCCCCGAAGACGACGGCCACGGCATCCGGGGTCCGCGCCGCCTGCTCCTCGACGAGCCGGGGAATCGTGGCCTGCCCGGCGGCGGGGCCGGTGTCGTTCCACTCCACCCGCAACTGGTGACGCTCGGCCTGCGAGAGCAGCGGCAGGTCGCGGATCCGGGTCTCCGGAGACTCCGCGATCCCCGCGAGCAGCACCCGCAGGTGCCCCAGCCAGCGGCGCACGGTCGCGGCGTCGAAGAGATCGGCCGCATACTCGGCCCGCAGACGGTCCTGTTCCACCTGCAGCCCGAGGTCGAACTTGGAGGTGCCCGTGTGCGTGGCAAGGACCCGGCCTCCCAGGCCCGGGTCCAGGCAAACCGGGGCCTCCTCGAGGGAGAAGGCCACCTGGAAGAGCGGCGAGCGGGACGCGTGAGAGAGATCGCGCCGCGGCGCCAGCTCGGCCACCAGCCGCTCGAAGGGGAGGTCCTGCCGGGAGAAGGCGGCCAGCGCCGTTTCGCGCACCCGTTCGAGGGCTTCGCCGAAGCCTGGCTCCTGCGATAGGTCCGTGCGCAGGACTAGGTTGTTGGCGAAGAAGCCGACGAGCCCCTCGATCTCCGGCCAGTTACGGTTGGCCACGGGCGCGCCCACGGCCACGTCCTCCTGCCCGGTGATGCGGTGGAGCAGGATCTGCCAGGCGGCGAGGAGCAGCATGAACAGGGTCGCGTGCCGCTCGCGGGCCAACAGGCGGAGCCGGGCGGAGAAGCCCGGCGGCAGGGTGGCCAGGACCAGGCCGCCGCGGAAGGACCGGACGGCGGGGCGCGGAAGGTCGGTCGGGATCTCCAGGGTGGACAGGCCGGCCAGCCGCTCCTTCCACCAGGCGAGCTGCCCGTCCAGCAGCTCCGCGGGCCAGTGGCGCTGCCAGTCCGCGTAGTCGGCGTACTGGAAAGGCAGCTCCGGGAGCGTCTGGCCGCGGTAGAGCGCTCCCACCTCGCGGGCCAGCAGATCGAGCGACCAGCCGTCGCAGACGATGTGGTGCAGGTTCAGCAGGAGCCTGGACGATGGGAGCCGGGAGGCTTCGCCGAGACGGAGCAGGGTGGAGCGCAGGAGCGGCCCGCGCAGCAGGTCGAAAGGCCGCCGGGCTTCCTGATCGGCCAGCCGGTCCGCTTCCTCCCGGCGGGCGAGGGGAGGGAGAGCGCGCAGGTCCACCACGGGCAGCGGCCGGGGACGGTGGGGCTCCACGACCTGTACCGGCCTGCCCTGGACGACCGCGAAGCGGGTGCGGAGCGCCTCGTGGCGCCGCGCCGCCTCGATCAGGGCGCGCTCCAGGGCCGTCTCGTCCAGCGGCCCGCTCAGGTCCAGGGCCTGGAACACGTTGTAGACCGGGCTGCCCGGGATCAACTGGTCCATGACCCAGAGCCGCTCCTGGGCGAAGGAGGGGGCGAGGGGCTGATCGCGCGGCACCCTGCGGAAGGCCGGCATGGGGAACCGGTCCCGCGCGGCCGAGGAGACGAGCCTTGCCAGGCCCGCCACGGTCGGAGCTTCGAAGAGGGCGCGCAACGGGAGATCGGTGGCGAAGACCTGGTTGACCCGCGACATCACGCGGGTGGCGAGGAGCGAATGGCCTCCCAGCTCGAAGAAGCCGCGGTGGCGCCCGATCCTCTCGACGCCCAGCACGCCGGCCCAGATCTCGGCGACCGTCTCCTCGATCGGGCCGAGGGGAGCGCCGTCCTCGTCCGCGGCGGGGGCGGGATCGGGCAGGGCGCGGCGGTCGATCTTGCCGCTCGGGGTCAGGGGCAGGGCGTGGAGGGGCACGAACGCGGCCGGCACCATGACCTCCGGGAGCCTGCCGCGCAGCCACTCCCGGAGCCGGCCGGGCTCCTGCTCCGGCACGTGATACGCGACCAGCCGGTCACCCCGCACCACGACGGCCGCCTCGCGCACGCCGGGGCACTGCCGCAGCACCGCCTCGATCTCCCCCGGCTCGATGCGGAAGCCGCGGATCTTCACCTGGTGATCGATCCGCCCGAGGAACTGGAGGTTCCCCTCCGGCAGCCAGCGCGCCAGGTCGCCGGTCCGGTAGAGCCTCTCTCCCTCGCCGAACGGGTCGGGCACGAAGCGCTCGGCGGTGAGATCCGGCCGGCGGTGATAGCCGCGGGCGAGGCCGTCGCCGCCAAGGAACAGCTCGCCGGGAACGCCGCGGGGCGCGGGCCGGAGATGGCGGTCGAGGACGTGGCAGCGCGTGCCTCCGACCGGGCGGCCGAGGGAGACCGGCTCCCCCACGTCCTCCGCGCTCCGCATCGTGTGGCAGCAGGCGAAGGTGGTGCTCTCCGTGGGGCCGTAGCCGTTGATCACCACGCCGCCCGGCCGCCGGGCAAAGGCCTTGCGCACGTGCGCCGGCGAGAGCACGTCGCCGCCGACCAGGAGCTGGCGCACCGGCAGCAGCGCCGCGGGCTTTTCCTCCACCACCTGGTGGAAGAGCGCGGCCGTGAGCCAGAGCGTGTCCACGCCGTGGCGCGCGATGGTTTCGGCAAGCTCCTGGAAGTCGGGAACGCCCGGAGGGAACACCGCGAGCCGGCCGCCGTTGGCGAGCGCCCCCCAGATCTCCAGCGTGGAGGCGTCGAAGGAAAGCGGCGCGAGCTGCAGCAGGGTGCGCGCCGGCCCCAGATCGGCGAAGCCGCCTCCCCGGACCAGGCGGACCACGCCGCGATGGACCGCCGTCACCCCCTTGGGCCGGCCCGTGGAGCCCGAGGTGTAGAGGACGTAGGCCGGGCTGTCCGCCAGCACCGCGGGACGGGCGAGGCGCGGGCCGGCGGGCAGGTCGTCCTCCAGGCGCACCACGGCAGCGCCGCAGGCCGGGAGCCTCGGGAGCAGCCGCTCCTGCGCCAGGACCACCGGCGGACGCAGGTCGTCCACGAGGAAGGCCAGGCGCTCGGCGGGCAGCTCCGGGTCCAGGGGAGCGTACGCGGCACCGGCCTTGAGGATGGCGAGGAGCGCCACGATCATCTCCGGCGAGCGCTCCGCCAGGAGGGCCACGCACGCCCCGGGCTGCACGCCGAGGGCGAGCAGCCGGTCCGCCAGGCCGTCCGCCCGGGCGTTCAGCTCGGCATAGGTGAGCCGCTCGTCTCCGAAGACGACGGCCACGGCATCCGGGGTCCGCGACGCCTGCTCCTCGACGAGCTGATGGATCGTGGCCTCCGGCGAGCCGCCGGTGTCGTTCCATTCCAGCAGGAGGTGGTGGCGCTCGGCCGGCGAGAGCAGCGGCAGGTCGGAGATGCGCGCCTCGGGCGCGGCGGCGATCCCCTCCAGCAGCGTCCGCAGGTGCCGCAGCCAGCGCCGCACGGTCGCGGCGTCGAACAGGTCGGCGGCGTACTCGGCCCGCAGCCGCTCCGGGTCCATCTGCAGATCGAGGTCGAACTTGGCGGTGCCCGTATGCGTGGCCAGGATCCGGCTTCCCACGCCCAGGTCCAGGCGAGGCGGGGACTCCTGGAAGGAGAAGGCCACCTGGAAGAGCGGCGGACGCGAGAGGTCCCGCTCCGCGACCAGCCGCTCGAACGGGAGGTCCTGGCGGGAGAAGGCGGACAGCGCCGTTTCGCGGATCCGCTCGAGGGCGTCGAGGAAGCCCGGCTCCCGCGAGAGGTCCGCGCGCAGCACCAGGGTGTTGGCGAAGAAGCCGACGAGCCCCTCGGTCTGCGGCCGGTTGCGGTTGGCCACGGGCGTGCCCACGGCCACGTCCTCCTGGCCGGTGAGGCGGTGGAGCAGGGTCTGCCAGGCGGCGAGGAGCAGCAGGAAGGGGGTCGCGTTCCGCTCCCTTGCCAGCTGGCGGAGCCGGACGGCAAGGTCCGGCGGCAGGGCGGCCTGGATCAGGCCGCCGCGGAAGCTCTGGACGGGAGGGCGGGGCCGGTCGGTCGGGAGCTCCAGGGTGGCGAGGCCGGCGAGGCGCTCCGTCCACCAGGCGAGCTGTCCATCCAGCAGCTCCGCGGGCCAGCGGCGCTGCCAGTCCGCGTAGTCGGCGTACTGGAAGGGCAGCTCCGGGAGCGTCTGCCCGCGGTAGAGCGCGCCCACCTCGCGGGCGAGCAGGTCGAGAGACCAGCCGTCGCAGACGATGTGGTGCAGGTTGAGCAGGAGCCTGGACGAATCGCCGAGGCGCAGCAGGCCGAAGCGCAGGAGCGGCCCGCGCAGCAGGTCGAAAGGCCGCCGGGCCTCTCGATCGGCCAGCCGGTCCGCCTCCTCCTGCCGGAGAAGGGGAGGCAGGGCGCGCAGGTCCACCACGGGCAGTGGCCGGGGGCGGTGGGGCTCCACGACCTGGGCCGGCCTGCCGTGGACGACCGCGAAGCGGGTGCGCAGGGTCTCATGGCGCCGCGCCGCCTCGCTGAAGGCGCGCTCGAGGGCCGCCTCGTCCAGCGGGCCGTTCAGCTCCAGGGCCGCGAATACGTTGTAGGCCGGGCTCCCCGGAACCAGCTGGTCCAGGACCCAGAGGCGCTCCTGGGCGAAGGAGAGGGCGAGGGACTGGCCGCGCGGCACGGCGCGGAGCTCCGGCAGCGGGTCGCCGGCGGCCGAGGCGACGAGGCGCGCCAGGCCCGCCACGGTCGGAGCTTCGAAGAGGGCGCGCAACGGGAGATCGGTGGCGAAGACCTGGTTGACCCGCGACATCACGCGGGT
>JBJMGZ010000115.1:0-3092 GCA_045807605.1 Thermoanaerobaculia bacterium
GCTCGGGTTTGCCTGGGTTCCCCCTGCCCCCGGGCTGGCGCCCGGGGCTACATTCCGCCGCCCCTGCGGGGCTGAGAGCAAGCTCCAAGGAGCTCGGATACCGATCCAAAGACTTTGGGACGGATGCAAGGAACCTGGGGACCGTCCCCAAGGACCTTGGAACGGATCCGAGAAGCTCAGGACCCGGTCCCAAAGACTTCAGAACGGATCCAAGGAGCTCGGGGACCGTCCCCAAACACCTTGGATCGGATCTAAGAAGCTCAGGACCCGGTCCCAAACACCTTAGGACCGATCTAAGGAGCTCGAGGACGGTCCTCAAACACCTTGGAACGGATCTGAGAAGCTTGGAACCCGGTCCCAAACACTTCAGAACGGATCCAAGGAGCTCAGGGACCGTCCTCAAACACCTTGGAACGGATCTGAGAAGCTTGGGGACGGTCCCGAAAGACCTTGGGACGGGTCTCCGGCGGTCAGGATCCACCGCCCACACCTGGAAGCTCGTCGACGAAGTCCCGCGTCCGAACCGCAGCGCCTGCCGCGGAATCGAAGACGAACCGGCGTGCGAAGATCCGAAAGTCGTTCGCCGGCAGGTCCGAGGCGAGCCAGAACACCAGCCAGCTCTCGCCGTCCGGTCCGCTCCCCGTCGAGGCGACGTCAGCGCACAGCATCTGTGGGTTTGCGGCGCTGGCGCCGCTGGCCAGCTCGACCGCCGCACCGCGCGGCTCTCCTCGGCGCGAGAACAGGCTCGCCTGGATCGGCCGCTCAGGCCACGGCACTCCAGAAACCTGCCAGAGGACGAGCACGTCGCCCCCCGCACCGAACGACAGTGCCTGTACAAAAGCCGAGCGGTTGAAGATGGAGACGGTCCGTCCCAGCGGGATGCCCGTCGCCGTGAACGTCCGCAGCCTCGGATGCACGGTCGCCAGCTCGGCCCAGGCGAGGACGAGGGTGCCGTCGGCGGCAATGGCGGCGGACACCCGCCGCTGCATTCCCGGCGGGGGCGCCGGCAGCAACCGCACGACGGGGCCGACCGGTCGGCCGCCGGCGCTGACACGGCGCATCCAGGTCCCCAGCCAGGCATCGCGGCCGGCGACTTGTCGCAGCTCGGTCCAGAGCACGGTAAACCGGCCGTCCGGACGATGCAGCACCGCTTGCGGGATCGCCACGGTATCCCAGCGGGTGCGCACCACCGCCGCAGGCGCCGAGACGGCCTCCCCCAGGGGCGAGAGCAGTTGGACGTCGAGGCCATTGCGGCCCGCCGACTGGGTCGTCGCCACGTAACCGCCGATTCGCCGGGGCGAAACCGAGCCGTAGCGGTGGTGGAGCAGTACCGGCGCCGAAGTCGCCGCACCCGCGGCGTCGAGCGCCACCCCCGCATACTCCCCGAGCAGCGACCAACCGGGAGAAAGCCAGATGCCGGGCAGCCGCCACACGGCGACATAGCCGTCGGCGGTCGCCGTCACACGGGTGTAGGCGTCGGCGCCGGCGCCCGGATCGAGGAGGTGATCGGAGCTGAAGGAGCCGTCGACCGCGGCGGAGACGCTGAGCAGCTCTCCGCCCTCGAGCAGGGCCCCGTGCGAGCGCAGCACCACCGCAGAGCCGTCGTCGTGGCCGGCGACCACGGGGCAGGAGCCCCAACCCTCCTCACCGCTGACGACGACCGCTTCGTCGCCGAGCGGCCGGACCTGCGCCGCGAGATGGGAGGAAGCCGCCAGAGACGCGGCGGCGAGCAGCAGAGCGAACCGCCTTACCGACAACCGGCAACAACCGATGGTATATGGCAGCATGTCGATAAGCTCGTCGTATCTATGATTTTAACCGATGGTATGCCTCTACCCTGGGCACGTCAACACGGGGCAGGTTGTCGGACTCTATCTGAATTGCCGGATCGCCAATACCGTGAGTGCGGCGCGATCTGCCAGTTCTATGTTGACAACGGACTAGACACCTGGAAGCTCATCGACGAAGCCCTTCCCGAACGCCTTGGAAGGGGTCCAGGCGCCGGGCTGGACCCGGTCCTCGGACGCCCGCACCGCGGCCTCGACCGCAGACATCGCGGTGAGCCGGTAGGCCTCGGGAGTCACGAGCGTGCGGGTCACGACCTGGCCCGCGGCGTTCCGGACCTCTCCCCAGAGCTCGACCCGGGCCGTCCGCCGCATCTCCTCCGAGGGACCGATGACCCGCTTCTCGACCTGCTTCTGAAGGACGCGCTTGAGTGGCTTCCAGCCGAGGAGCGGCAGGAACGGGGCCAGCCGGCGCATGCGGCGGATCTGCCGCGGCGGCGTGCCGGTGTAGACGCGGATGTTGGGGATGCCGGTGGACCACCAGGCGGTCGACACGTCCCCCCAGGGGATGGTCACGGCCCAGCGCCGGCCGCCGGGGAAGTCGATCTCCCGGGCGTCGAAAGCCATCGGCACGGGCATGATCCTGCCGTCCTTGCGGATGGCCCCGGCATTCGGAAAGCTCTCGATCATGGTCTTCATCGTCCCCCGGCTGATGGAGCCGGTGGAGGCGAAGGCCAGAGTCAGCTCGGTGGCATCCGGAAGCTCGGCCGCGAGCTGCGCGGCGAGGCAGTCGCTGGGCACGACGTCGAATCCGACTCCCGGAAGGAGCGCCACCCCGGCCTTCTTCGCCTTCTCGCCGAGGGCGAGCACCTTCTCGAAGACCGAGATCTCGCCGGTGATGTCCAGGTAGTGGGCGCCGGCCGCGAGGCAGGCCTCCACCATGGGCCGGCTGGTGCGGACGAACGGCCCCGCGCAGTGGAGCACGGCGGAGACTCCCTCGAGGTTCGGAGCCTCCAGAGGAAAAGCCCGGTGCGGCAGGCCCAGCTCCGAGGCGAGAGCGCCGACGGCCTCCGCGTTGCGCCCGGCGAGGATCGGCTTCAGGCCTCTTCCGGCGGCTTCGCGGGCGGCGAGCTCGCCGGTGTAACCGTTGGCGCCGTAGATCATCCAGGTTGCGGTCATGATGCTCTCCTCCAGTGCCTTGTATGTAGGGGAGGGGCTTGCCCCCTCCCGGGTGGGGGAAGCCCAAGGCCTGACGATATTCGTGTCGGAGCCTCCGCCCGCCCGGGAGGGGGCAAGCCCCTCCCCTAC
>JBJMGZ010000116.1:0-3976 GCA_045807605.1 Thermoanaerobaculia bacterium
CCCGGAGCCGCCTGCCAGGGAAGTGGCAGCGGCTTGCGGTCAAGCGATCGCGGCTTGGCCTTCAGCGGTCACGGCTTATGAACAAGCAGCCATGGCTTGAAGATAAGCGATGACCGCTTCTCGACAAGCCGCCACGGCTTCAGGACAAGCGACGACCGCTTCCCGACAAGCCGCCACGGCTTCAGGCCAAGCCGCGACGGCTTCCCGACAAGCCGTCGCGGCTTCATCACAAGCCGCTATGGCTTCAAGATAAGCCGCCGCGGCGTAGAGGGTGTCTCGAAAGTGTCCGGCCCGAGAAGCCCCGGCAGGGGCGCAGGCATAAAGCCTGGGGCTTCAGCCCATACCGTTACACACATCTTGACCTTGAGCAGTAAGCCCCGACAGGGGCGACGGCATGTAGCCCGGGGTCAGGAGCGCCGTAGGCGCGATGACCCCGGGTCATCAGACCCAAAACAATCCAAGCCCCGCAGGGGCGACGGCAGAGGCCCGAGCGCGAGCCGGAGCCCCCCGCCCCGCTGCGGGGCTTACGCCCCTGGCCCATGCCGTCGCCCCTGCGGGGCTTAGGGTTGTTTTTGTGCCCCCAACCCCGGGCTGAAGCCCGGGGCTACATGCCGTCGCCCCTGTCGGGGCTCACTGCTCACGGCCAAGATGTGTGTAACGGTATGGGTTTCAACCCCAGGCGGGCCGGCGCCCGCTACGGTAGCTCACTGGAACTCGTCCTTCTTCCCGATCCGCTTGACCACCGGCGGCAGCTTCTCCGCCGGCTTGTCGAAGTAGACGTGAATGTCGGCGGCCCGCCGCAGCTCCTCGGTCCACTTGTCCAGCTCCTGGTTGAGCCGCTGCTCCTTGAGGACGGCGCGGATCTGGTCGCGCACGTCTTCGAGCGGCGGCACCGGCTGCTTGCGCTTCTGCATCTCGGGCGTGAGCACGTTGCGATGGTAGGCCGTGATGTCGTCCAGGCTCACGAAGACCCGCGGCCCGAGCTGCTCCTCGACGTGCGTCAGCACCATGAGCTGCCGCGCCACGAGCTGGCGCAGCGCCTGCTGGGTGAGACCGAGGTCCCGCAGGGTCTTGCGGAACGCCTCCTCGTTCGGGAAGCGCGCGCGGATCTCCGCCACGTTCTTCTCGATCAGGTCGACCGGCACCTGCTCGAAGCCGAAGCGGTCGATCTCGTGGAAACGCAGACGCTCCTCGATCAGCCCATTGAGAATGCGGCGGCGGAAGGCCACCTCGTCCTCCTTTTCGCGCCGTTGGACCAGACCGAGGGCGATGACCTTCTCCAGCTCGGAGGCGAGGATCGGGTCCTCGTCCACCACGGCCATGACCCGGTCCTTGAGCTCCGGTTGAACCACGGCGCTCGCAGGGGCCTGGGCCGCGCCGGCGGGAATGGCCAGCGCAAGTAGAGCAGACAGCAGGCAACAGGCTTTCATTGGGAGGCATGCTAGCATCGGCGCGGCCATGACAGAAGGGAGGACAGAAGGGGAGACAACTGCGGCATCCACGTTGACGGTCGGTCTCGCGCAGATCGACTGCCGGCTCGGCGACGTTGCCGCGAACCTTGAGCGCCACCTCCACTGGATCGAACGAGCACGGGAGCGGGGGGTCGGCCTCCTGGTCTTCCCCGAGCTCTCCCTCACCGGCTACCGCCTGCTCCACCTGACCTCGCGGGTCGCGCTGCCGCCATCCGCGCCCCAGCTCCGGCGCCTGGCCGAAGCCGCGGGACCCATGGCGGTCGTCGCGGGCTTCGTGGAAGAGAGCGACCGCGGCGTCCTCTACAACACGGCCGTCCTGCTCTCGGGCGGCGCGCCCATCCTCTTCCACCGCAAGATCTATCTCCCCACCTACGGCCTTTTCCAGGAAGAGCGCTTCGTGCGCGCGGGCCGGCGGCTCGACCTCGCGACCTTCCCGTGGGGCCGGATGGGCCTCCTGATCTGCGAAGACCTCTGGCATCCCGGCCTCGCGCGCCGCCTGGCCGTGGCCGGAGCGCACCTGCTCGTCGTGCCCTCGGTCGCGCCGGGACGGATCAGCGCCGGCGAGCTGCCGGCCAACCACGAAACGTGGGAGCTGCTCACCCGCTCCACGGCGCTCCTCGACACCTGCTGGGTCGTCTACGTCAACCGGGTGGGCTGGGAGGAGGGCTCCTTCTACGCGGGCGGCAGCCATGTGGTGCGGCCGGGCGGCGAGCTGGTCGAGCGCGCGCCGCTCCTGGAGGAGCACCTGCTCGTGACCGAGATCGACCTGCGCGAGTCCGACCGCCTGCGCTGGCGCCTGCCGCTCCTCGCCGACGAGCGCCAGGACGTCGAGGGGCCGGAATGATTAGACGCGGGCAGGTCGCCCAGCGTCTGGTCCTGAACGCGCCGCTCGCGGTGGCGGTCCTGACCAGCTTCATCCGCGACGCGGTGGAGGTCTCGGGCACGTCCGGCGTGGTCGTGGGCCTCTCCGGCGGCGTGGACTCCTCGCTCGCGGCAGCCCTGGCCGCGCAGGCCCTGGGCCCGGAGCGGGTGCACGGCTTCCTCCTGCCCTACCGCACCTCGAACCCCGCCTCGGAAGAGGACGCCCGCGCCGTGGCCGGGCACCTCGGAGTCCCCCACCGGGTGATCGACATCTCGCCCATGATCGACGCCTACTTCCAGATGGAGGCGGACGCCGATCCCGGCCGCCGCGGCAACAAGATGGCGCGCGAGCGGATGACGATCCTCTTCGACCAGGCCAAGAAGCGGAACGCGCTGGTGCTGGGCACCTCGAACAAGACCGAGATCCTGCTCGGCTACTCGACCGTCTTCGGCGACAATGCGAGCTCGCTCAACCCGCTCGGGGATCTTTATAAAGGTCAGGTCTGGCAGCTCTCGCGCCACCTGGATCTGCCGTCGGCGGTGATCGACAAGGCGCCGTCCGCGGACCTCTTCCCGGGCCAGACGGACGAGGGAGACCTGGGCTTCGACTACCAGACGGCGGACGAGGTCCTCTATCTCCTCTTCGACGAGGGCCTGCGGCCGGACGAGGTCGTGGCGCGGGGCTACGACGAGCGAGCGGTGGAGCGGATCGTCACGTACGAGCAGCGCTTCCGCTTCAAGCGGCGCCTGATGCTGATCGCGCGCCTCTCGGGGAGCGCGGTGAACCTGGACCAGGAGATCCCGCGGGACTGACATGGCGGTGAAGAAACCGGCAGCGGCGGGGCGAGCGAGGACGGAGCGCAACTGTCTGAGCCCGCAGGGCGAGTTTGAGCACCGCCCGCAGCCGGCCCGGCCGCCGGCGGGGGACTGACATGGCCGGGAAGCTCGTGGTCGTCGCCACGCCGATCGGCAACCTGGACGACCTCTCGCCCCGGGCCCGGGCCGCCTTCGAGGAGGCCGACCTGGTGGCCTGCGAGGACACGCGCCACACCGGCCGGCTGCTCGCGCACCTGGGGATCAAGAAGCCGCTCGTCTCCCTCCACGAGCACAACGAGCGCCAGCGTCTCCCCCGTCTCCTGGCCGAGCTGGAAGAGGGGAAGACCATCGCGGTGGCGAGCGACGCGGGCACGCCGCTCCTCTCCGATCCCGGCTTCGTCCTGGTGCGGGAGGCCGCGGCCAAGGGCATCCGGGTGGAGCCGATCCCCGGCCCCTCGGCGATCCTGACGGCCCTGGTCGCCTCCGGCCTGCCGCCCTACCCGTTCACCTTCGCGGGCTTCCCGCCGCCCAAGTCGGGCAAGCGCCGCACCTTCTACAAAACCTGGGCTCCGCTCGGCCACACCCTCGTCTACTTCGAATCCCCCCACCGCCTCCTCCCCAGCCTGGAAGACGCCCTCGCCGAGCTGGGAGACCGCCCCGCCGCCATCGGCCGCGAGCTGACGAAGATGCACGAGGAGGTGCTGCGGGGGAGGCTCTCCGAGCTGCTGGAAGAGCTGCGGAAGCGGCCTTCGCTCAAGGGGGAGTTCGTGGTGGTAGTTGGGGGGGCACCGCCTGTTAGAGGGTGTCTCGAAAGCCGTCTGTCCAGG
>JBJMGZ010000117.1:0-3043 GCA_045807605.1 Thermoanaerobaculia bacterium
TCGCGCTCTGGCTCAACCAGCACGTCGAGGACGCGCAGCGCATCGCCCAACTCGCGATCGACAGTGCCCAGGCGCGTCTGCGGGCGGGCAGGCGGGTGCAGCGGAAGACGGTCACCTCCGGTCCGGCCCTGCCCGGCAAGCTCGCGGACTGCACCAGCCAGGACCTGAACCAGACCGAGCTCTTCCTGGTCGAGGGCGACTCGGCCGGCGGCTCGGCCAAGCAGGCGCGGAGCCGGGAGTTCCAGGCCATCATGCCGCTGCGGGGCAAGATCCTGAACACCTGGGAGGTCGACTCGTCCGAGGTGCTGGGCTCGCAGGAGGTCCACGACATCGCCGTCGCGATCGGCGTGGACCCCGGATCGGACAACCTCAAGGGCCTGCGCTACGGCAAGATCTGCATCCTGGCCGACGCGGACTCCGACGGCGCCCACATCGCGACGCTCCTCTGCGCCCTGTTCCTCAGGCACTTCCGCCGCCTCGTGCTCGACGGCCACGTCCACGTGGCCATGCCGCCGCTCTACCGCATCGACGTCGGCAAGGAGGTCTACTACGCGCTCGACGAGCAGGAGAAGAAAGGCATCCTGGACCGCATCGAGGCGGAGAAGAAGCGCGGCAAGCCGAACGTCCAGCGCTTCAAGGGCCTGGGCGAGATGAACCCGCTCCAGCTCCGCGAGACCACCATGGCCCCGGAGACCCGCCGCCTGGTCAAGCTCATCCTCAAGGAGGAAGACGATGGGAAGACCAACGGCATCATCGACATGCTCCTCGCCAAGTCCCGCGCCGGCGACCGCAAGGAGTGGCTCATGCTGACCGGCGACAAGGCCGACGTGGAGATCTAGCTTGGCCCGAACCCGATCCCGTTCGTCCTCCTCGACTCCGCCGCCGCCCATCCTCCCCTTCAACGACGGGGAGCAGCAGCCGCTCCACGAGTTCACGGAGAAGGCGTACCGCGACTACTCGATGTACGTCATCCTCGACCGGGCGCTGCCGAACCTCGCGGACGGCCTCAAACCCGTACAGCGGCGGATCATCTACGCCATGTCCGAGCTGGGGCTCGGGCCCAACGCCAAGCACAAGAAATCGGCGCGCACCGTGGGCGACGTGCTCGGCAAATACCATCCGCACGGCGACGTGGCCTGCTACGAGGCCATGGTGCTCATGGCGCAGCCGTTCTCCGTCCGCTATCCGCTGGTGGACGGCCAGGGCAACTGGGGCTCGCAGGACGATCCCAAGTCGTTCGCGGCCATGCGCTACACCGAGGCGCGGCGCACGCCGTTCGCCCCGGTGCTCCTCTCCGAGCTGGGGCAGGGCACGGTCGACTGGGGGCCGAACTTCGACGGCACCCTCGACGAGCCCAGGCTCCTGCCCGCCCGGCTGCCGCACGTGCTTTTGAACGGCGCCTCGGGCATCGCCGTGGGCATGGCGACCGACATCCCGCCGCACAACGTGGGCGAGGTGGTCGAGGCCTGCGTCCGGATGCTCGACGATCCCAAGCTCCCGGAGGAGGAGATCTTCAAGGAGATCCAGGCGCCCGACTTCCCGACGACGGCTGAAATCATCACGCCGCGGGCGGAGATCCGGAAGCTCTACGAGACCGGCTCGGGCTCGATCCGCATGCGCGCCAGGTGGGAGCGGGAGGAAGGCGACGTCCTCATCACCGCTCTTCCCTATCAGGTTTCCGGCAGCAAGATCATCGAGCAGATCGCGAAGCAGATGGAAGCGAAGAAGCTGCCGATGGTCGAGGACATCCGCGACGAGTCCGACCACGAGAACCCGACGCGCCTGGTCATCACGCCGCGCTCGAACCGGGTTGACCTCGAAGGCCTGATGGACCACCTCTTCGCCACCACCGACCTGGAGCGCACCTACCGGGTGAACCTGACCATGATCGGTCTGGATGGCCGGCCGAAGCAGTTCAACCTGCCCGACCTGCTCCGCGACTGGCTCACCTTCCGCATCGAGACGGTGCGGCGCCGGCTGCGCTTCCGCTACGACAAGGTCCTGCAGCGCATCCACATCCTCGACGGCTACCTGATCGCCTTCCTGAACATCGACGAGGTGATCCGGATCATCCGCACGGAGGACGAGCCCAAGCCGGTGCTGATGGCCCGCTTCCACCTGACGGACGTGCAGGCCGAGGCGATCCTGGAGCTCAAGCTGCGCCACATCGCCAAGCTGGAGGAGATGAAGATCCGCGGCGAGCAGGCCGAGCTGGTCAAGGAGCGCGACGCCCTGGAGAAGATCCTCAGTTCGGAGAGGCTCCTGCGCCGCAAGGTCCGGGACGAGCTGGTCGAGGACGCGAAGACCTACGGCGATCCCCGCCGCTCGCCGATCATGGAGCGCGGCGCCGCCAAGGCCATGGACGAGTCCGTCCTGATCCCGACCGAGCCGGTGACGGTCGTGCTTTCCGAGAAGGGCTGGGTACGCCAGGCCAAGGGTCACGAGATCGATCCGCGGGAGCTCTCCTACAAGGCGGGCGACGCCTTCCTCCAGGCCGCGAAAGGCCGGAGCAACCAGCTCGCCGTGTTCCTCGACTCCACCGGCCGCACCTACTCGGCCCCGGCGCACAGTCTCCCCTCGGCGAGAGGCCAGGGCGAGCCGCTGTCGAGCCAGTTCACGCCGCCGCCGGGAGCGACCTTCGTAGGCGTGATGATCGGTCCCGAGGAGGACCAGTACATCCTCGCCTCCGCCGCGGGCTACGGCTTCATCGTGAAGCTCGGCGATCTCCACGGCCGCAACCGGGCGGGCAAGGCGGTCCTGAACGTCTCCGGCTCGCGTCCCCTCGTGCCCCAGAAGGTCAACAACCTCGACACCGAGCTCCTCGCCGCCGCCACGGACGAAGGCCGCCTGCTGGTCTTCCCCCTGAACGACCTGCCCCTGCTCCCCAAGGGCAAGGGCGTGAAGATCATGAGCCTCAAGGGCGAGAACCTGGTCGGCCTGACGCCCCTGCCGCCCAACGCGCACCTGATCGTCCGGGCGGGGCAGCGGTATCTGAACCTGAAGTCCTCCGAGTGGGCCGAGTTCAGTGGCAACCGGGCGCTGC
>JBJMGZ010000118.1:0-2565 GCA_045807605.1 Thermoanaerobaculia bacterium
CAGCGTGCGCCTGTGCGCGGTCTGGAAGGACCCCGACTTCGATCCGAGCCAGCACGCGTTCTACTACGTCCGGGTGCTCGAGGAGCCGGTCTGCCGCTACAGCACGCTGTGGTGCCGCAAGTGGATCGGGGTCGACCCGCTCGACACCGGCAAGTGCAGCACCCAGCTCGCGGCGCTCCAGAGCGGCAGCCTCGAGCAGAAGGCCAAGGCGGCTCACGGCGCCGAGTGCTGCTCGAACCAGACCACCGACACCTTCGTGCAGCCGGTGATCCAGGAGCGCGCCTGGACCTCGCCGATCTGGTACGAGCCGGCGGCCGGCAGCAGCGTCGCGAAGAAATGAAGTGGCTCAAGTCTCCGGCGCTGCACATGCTGGCGCTCGGCTCTCTCCTCCTGGGGCTCACCGAGCTCGTGGATGGAGGCCTGCTGCCGCACAAGCAGCGCATCGAGATCCCCGCCCATCGCCTGGAGGCGATGCTCAAGGACTTCGTCGCCGACACCGGCCGCCATCCGACGCGGAGCGAGTGGGAGCAGATGATCGACATGCAGGTCGACGACGAGGTCCTGTACCAGTACGCGCTCGCCCTGGGCATGCACGAGAACTCCGCCGCCCAGGCGCGCCTGGCGCAGATCGCCGATTTCGTCGAGGCCAACCCGCACGAGGCGACCCAGGCCGGGAAGGCCCGGGCGGCCATGGACCTCGGCCTGCACGAGGGTGACCTGGTGGTGCGGCGCATCCTCGTCGACAGCGCCAAGCGGCTGATCCGCGGCGTCGTGCTGCTGCAGAAACCGATGCCTCAGATCGTCGAGGAGTTCTACACCGCCCATGCCGCGGAGTTCACCCGGCCGGCGCACATCCGCATCTCGCAGGTGGCGGTCAACGGTTTCCTGCGGCCGGACTCGGAGGAGAGAGCCCGCCGGCTGCTGGCGCGGATCCGCGCCGAGAAGCTCGACCTCGAGGCCGCGCTGGCGCTCGCCGACGAGACGCCGGCGCCGGTGCACCTGGCGTTGCAGACCGAGCAGGGCCTTCAGTCGGAGCTCGGCAGCGACTTCGCCACCGCGGTCATGAAGCTGCGGCCGGGAAGCTGGTCGGAGCCGATCCCCTCGGACTACGGGCACCATCTGGTCTGGGTTCACGAATTCCAGGAGGCCCGCGTCCTGCCGCTCGCGGCCGTGCGGGGTCAAGTCGAGCAGGCGCTGCTCCAGAAGCTGGCCGACGATTGGCTCAGGCTGCGGCTGCGCGAGCTGCGCGCCGAATTCGACATCGTCGTGCCGGGGAGGGTGTCATGACGAAACGACGGGCCCTCCTCTTCGCCTTCGTTGTCCTCGCGGGGGCCGCCGCTCCGACGCGGGCCCACCAGTTCGCGCCCGCCCTGCTCGAGGTCGACGAGGTTTCGACCGAGGAGGCCGCGGTGAGATGGAAGCAGCCGGCGGTGCGGGTGCAGGGCAGCCAGCTCCGTCCGGTCTTGCCGGTCGAGTGCGAGGGCCTCGGCGATCCGGTGGTGCAGAAGGAGGGCACCGGGATCCGCGCCCGCTGGCGGATGCGGTGTCCGGGAGGCTTGGCGGGCAAGTCGGTGGGAGTCGAGGGCATCGCCGGCAGCCAGGCCGATGTGCTGCTGCGCGTCACCCTGCGCGACGGCCGCCGGATCCGGCATGTGCTCAAGGCCGAGACTCCCAGCTTCCGGATCGACGCCGACAGCAGCCGTGCCGGGGTCATGAAGGACTACGCGGCGCTGGGAGTCCGGCACATCCTGCTCGGCTGGGATCACCTCCTCTTCGTGCTGGCCCTGGTGCTGCTCGTCGGCTGGGGAAGATCTCTGGCGTGGACGATCACCGCCTTCACCGCCGGCCACAGCGTCACGCTCGCCCTGGCTGCGCTGGGAGTGGTGCACGTGCCGCAAGCCCCGATCGAGGCCGCCATCGCGCTCAGCATCTACTTCCTCGCAGTCGAGCTCACCAGCGTGCGCAAGGGCAGCCCGACGCTGACGCAACGGGCTCCATGGGCGGTCGCCGCCGGCTTCGGCCTGCTGCACGGCCTGGGCTTTGCCGGAGCCCTGGCCGAAGTCGGCCTCCCCACGGCGGAGATCCCGCTGGCGCTGTTCTCCTTCAACCTCGGGATCGAGCTGGGCCAGCTCGCCTTCGTCAGCGCCGTGCTCCTCGTCGCCGCAGCGCTCCGCAGGCTGCCCGTCGCCTGGCCGCAATGGACGAAGGCCGCGGTGCCCTACGGCATCGGCACCATGGCCATCTTCTGGTTCCTGCAGAGAGCCGTCGCGCTGATGTGACCGGCGTTTACTCCTCCGTATCTCCTCTTGACACCTAAAAGGAGAGTGCGGCATTCTTGCCGCGGACCATCTTGGAGAAATACCCAACCGCCGAGGAGACAAAACATGGGCATCGTACCGGTCGGCAAACAGGCGCTCACGCTCGAGAGGCTCCGCCAGCTGCTGGACCCGGGCCGGGTTTTCTACCGCCCGGCCGTCGACGACATCCTCAAGCGCGGCGAGCTCGCCGAGATCCAGGCGCTGATCAAGGGCGCGCGCGACGTCCAGGCCAAATATGGTGACATCG
>JBJMGZ010000119.1:0-8442 GCA_045807605.1 Thermoanaerobaculia bacterium
GAGCGCGCCATGAAGGAGGCGGTTGCGGCCGCCATCGCCGAGCACTGGCGAGCCGGACGACCCGTGCATGTCTGGAGGGACGGGCGCGTGGTCGCCCTCTACCCGGACGGAACCGCCGTGCCGCAGGACAAGACCCAGCCCAGCTGATCCACCCTTTCCCCCCTTCGTCCGACATCGACGGACGGTCTCGGCGCCGCGACAATCCAGCAATAGGCGGCACGCCCCCCGCAGCAGGAGAGACGAAGAGCACAATTCGCGGCGCTTGACTTGCTTTTCGCGGCGCAGCTCATCAAGGGAGCCGTAAAAAGATCGCTTGTCGCGGTGTAGTGCTCCATGGAGGCGGCGCAGTCTGGTCAAGAGGCGGCGCAGAGGATCGGACAGACGGCATGATGAGGGTGTGTCGCGGCAAAGAGGCGTCAAGGAGCCGCGAAAATCTGGCTTGACGCCGCCAATTGCACGAGGGGGGCGATCCCCCTCCAGGTAGTCGCGGCGCCCTTCCAGGTTTTTGCGGCGTTTTACTGACCCTTGGAGGCGACGTTTCCGTCGGAGAGGTAGCTGCGGTACAGGCCGTCGGTATAGGTTTGCTCGCCGTGGCAGCCCTGGCAGGTGGAGAGAACGCCCCGGGCGCTCAGCCGGAGCGGCTTGCCCTCGAAGACCAGGTACTCCCAGTCCCGGCCCTTCGGGTTGTAGCCGGGCTCGCGCTTGATCATGAACGCCACCCCGGTCGGCTCGGCGGAGCCCTCGATCAGCTTGACCTTGGCCACGACCGAGCCCACGGGATAGCTCTCCACGCGGGGCTCCCGCATCAGGGACGCGGCAGGGGAACTGGCGAAGACGCGGATGAACCGGTCCTTCCCCTGGAGGTCGACCGCCCCGGGATGAGGGAGATCGGGCTCGGGAGGAATCGGCGGCGCACAGGCGGCCGAGATCTCGGGCAGGACCTTGTGCGGACCGCTCGTGACCTCCTGCCAGGACGAGTAGTCCCGCAACTCCTTGAATTCGGCGAGGCCCGGACGGGGGTCCGCCCGGAGGACGGCGCACACGGCGAGAGAAACGACCACGGCGACGATTGCCTTCATGCTTCCTCCTTGCCCTCGGGAAGAGTCTACGCTCACCGCCGCCCGCCCGCCATCCGCTCTGCCTCGGGCAGGCGCCTCAGGCGGAGCATGCTCACGATCCCGAAGACGGGCCCCAGCGCCAGCACCAGGAAGGCGCGCTCCCAGCCGATCCGGTCCACCAGCGGCGGGATCATCCGGATCGTGAACAGCGTCAGGAGGAAGCCGAGGCTCGTCTGGAGCGTGAGCGCCGTGCCCACGTAGCGCGGATCGGCCAGCTCGCTGATCGCGGCGCTGAACTGGGCGCTGTCCGCCACCACCGCGAAGCCCCAGACCAGGCAGAGGACGGTCAGCGGCAGGGGACGGCCGAAGAGAAAGCCCGCGCCGAGCGCGCAGGCCCCGGAGACGGCGAGGCTCCAGACCGTGATCCGCGTCCGCCCCAGCCGGTCGGCCAGCAGGCCGGCGAGCACACAGCCGGCCGCCCCCGCGGCCAGCACTCCGAAGCCGGCCAGTCGCGCGGACTCCGGCCTCCAGCCCGCGCGCTCGTAGCTCGCCAGGAGGAACAGCGGCACCCAGGCCCACATGGCGTAGAGCTCCCACATGTGGCCGAGATAGCCGAAGTTGGCCAGCCGCGTCGGCCGGTCCGCGAGCGCCCGCCCGGCAAAGCGCCAGTCGAACGGCGGCGCCTTGCCCAGGAACGGACCCGGCCGGATCGCCACGGCCGCGATCAATCCCGCGGCCAGGCACTGGACGGAGGTGATCAGGAGCACGCCCCGCCAGGGGGGCATCCCCTGGCTGCCGAGCGCGTTGAGCAGGTGCGGCACCCCCGATCCCAGGGTGAGAGCGCCGACGAGCAGCCCGATCCCGAGCCCGCGGTCCTCCTTGCACCAGGATGCTGCCAGCTTCATCCCCGGAGGGTAGACGCCCGCCAGGGCGACGCCGGTCAGGAAGCGGAGGGCGAGCGCGGCGTTCGGTCCTGCATCGAGAAGAGGAATGGCACCGTTGGCTGCGGCAGCCACGACGGCGCTGGCCGCGAACAGGCGCTGCGCGGGGAACCGGTCCGCCAGGTTCAGGACCGCGCTGAGCAGCGCTCCGGTCACGAACCCGACCTGGACGCTCATGGTCAGCCAGGATTGCTGGGCGCCGGTGAGACCCCATTCGACCGTGAGCTGCGGCACGACCGCCGAGGCCGAGAACCAGACCGACATGGCCAGCAGCTCGGCCAGGGCCAGGAGACCGACCGTCCGCCACTTGCCGGTCATCCCCCCCATCATGGGGGACTCTGCAAGCGGATCGAGAGCGTCTCCCCGGGCCGGGGAGCGCGGATGCGGCGGGTGCGGATGCCGTCGAAGGCGAGGAGGTGGACCCGCTCGTCGTCGAGGTCGCGCGGGAAACGGACCAGGAGCCCCATGGGCACGCCGTTGCGCGACTGGTCCACCACCACCGTGAAGCCCTCGCGGGCGAAGTCCTCCCCGGCCCGCAGGGCCGGATCGCGCCGCACCAGCGCGGCGAGGCCCTGCGCGAAGTAGCCGGACAGGAGCCCCTCCGGCGAGCTCAGGCGCACGGTGGTGGCGTCGAGCCGGGTCATGTCGAAGCTCACGCTCTGGAACGAGACCGGGAAGTAGTTCCCCACCCAGCGGCCCGTGAAGAGATAGTCCTCGTAGGGGAGGAAGAGACCGGTCCAGGAGCCGGGAGTGTTGATCAGGTAGACCTCGGAAGCTTCGCGGTCCTCCGGCCAGTCGATCGCGCGCCAGAGAGCCAGCCGGTGCTCCGGGCGGGAGACCTGGACGAAGTTGCGCAGCAGGTAGTGCCCGAGCAGCGGAGCGCCGATCCCGTGCATGAGCAGCACCATCCCCACGGCGGCGCGCTTCGCGAAAGCTCGCCTTCCGAGTGAGATAGCCGCGTTGCGCAGCCGCCGCAGTGTGTCCGTGACGCCGAGAGCCAGCATCAGGGATCCCGCGGCCGTGGGCAGCAGCAGCTTGTAGCTGAACGGCGGCACCACGCACAGGCAGAGGATCGATCCGAAGACCGCTCCCGCGGCGAAGCGCATCTCCGGCCGCCAGCGCAGGGACGGCAGGAGGACCACGCCGACGATGAGGATCAGGACGAGCCCGACGGCGAGGACGGCGGGCGAGTTGGCCTGGAAGATCTCCCCGGGGAGCACCGTCAGCGCTCCGATCAGGTAGCCGGGGAGGCGCTGGGTGAGGGCGGCCTGCAGGAAGTCGAGCGGCCGGTCGACGGGGTTCAGATACCAGCTCGAGCTGTAGGCCCCGTAGCCGGCCGACACGTAGTACGCGAAATACCCGGCGGCCAGCGCGAAGAAGGGGGAGGCGCAGGCGATGCGCAGGCGCAGCGGATCGTGGGAGAGGAAGATCTCGTAGGACACGATCCAGACGAGCGTCAGCAGGGCCATCTCGCCCGCCGCCAGCCCGAGCGCCAGCGCGATCACGGCGAGCACGAGGTTGCGCAGCCCGCCGCGGTGCCGGAAGCGGTCGTAGAGCAGGATGCAGACCAGCGAAAACAGGGTCTCCAGGAGCCCGTGGCGCGCGCCGATCCAGGCCACGTTGTTCTGATGGGCGTCGTTGAGCGCGAAGAACAGTCCGGCCAGGAGCAGGGCCGGGCGGGCGCCGGGAGCCGGCAGCAGCCGCCGGTGGAGCTCCAGGGCGGCGGCGGCGAGCAGCAGCCAGAGCGCCAGGTTGAGCACGTGATAGCCGAACGGGTCCGAGCCTCCGAGGCGGTGGTTGACCAGCAGGGTCCAGGCGGTCAGGGGCCGGAAGAAGCGCACGGAGAGGTCGAGGTCCGCGAACCAGGTGAGCAGGTACGGAGCGCCGATCCGCAGGTAGCTGCGCTGCGGCAGGCCCGTGTCCCACGACCAGAGGTCGAGGCAGAGCTCGAGCGTGCTCTTGCCGTCCTGCCCGCGCGCATGGGCGTCCAGCAGGGCCTGCTGCCAGACGTCGTCGAAGTAGAAGCCGGCGGAGAGGCTGGGCAGGAGGAGCAGGAGCCCGAGGCTCAGGCAGACCGCCACCCGATGGCGGAGAACGGCTTCGTAGAGTCTGCGCAGGAAGTTCTCCATCGCCCGGGGACGGTCCTTGTGCGGACTATATCGCGACTCTTCCTTGACCCTCCCGGGACAGGGAGATAACATCTCCCTGCGCTTCTCCCTTCGTTGACGTTACCTCTTCAAGGAGGTCCCGATATGTCCAAGTTGTGGCGTTCCTGCTTCCTCGGCGTCCTCGGGGTGGCCCTGCTCCTCGTCCCGTCGTCCATCCTCGCCCAGTCCCAGGCCACCACCGGCGTGATCGAAGGGGTGGTCATGGACGAGGACGGCGGCGTGCTGCCGGGAGCGACGGTCGCGCTGCGCAACACCGCGACCAACTACGAGCAGGTGGTGACCACGGGCCCGGAAGGGCGCTTCCGGGCCGTGCTGCTGCCCCTCGGCCCCTACCGGATCACGGCGAGCCTGGAAGGGTACGCCACCCTGATCCGCGAGGGGCTCGACCTCGCGGTCGGCCAGACGATCAACCTGCCGCTCGAGCTGAAGCGGGGGGTCGCGGAGGAGATCACGGTCACCGGCGAGGCGCCGGTGATCGAGACCAGCCGCACCGAGGGGGCGGTCCGCATCGACACCCACGCCATCGAGAACCTGCCCAACAACGGCCGCAACTTCCTCGACTACACCAAGCTCACGCCAGGCGTCACCATCGTGCAGGGACCCGACGGCGACGAGCTGTCGATCAACGGCCAGAAGGGCATCGCCAACAACATCTCGGTGGACGGCGCCGACTTCAACAACCCCTTCTTCGGCGAGCAGCGCGGCGGCCAGCGGCCCCCCTTCACCTTCAATCTCGAGGCGGTGCAGGAGGTGGTGGTGGTCGCCGACGGCGCCCCGGCCGAGTTCGGCCGCTCCTCGGGCGGCTTCGTCAACGTCATCACCAAGTCCGGAACCAACGAGATCAAGGGCAGCGGCCACGTCTTCTACACCGACGACAGCCTGTCGCAGACCCCGAAGAACCCCGACGGCAGCAGCGCCGAGGAAGGCGACTTCGACCGCGCGCAGGGCGGCTTCACCCTCGGCGGCCCGCTGGTCGAGGACAAGGTCTTCTACTTCCTCGCCGCCGACGCGCAGCGCGCCACCCGCACCAAGCAGACCAATCCCAACCGCATGGACCCGCGGCTGGTGAGCTTCCTGGCCTCCATCGGCCTGCCCGACGAGAACGGTCCCATCGAGCGCACGGACGACGCCGAGGTGGCCTTGGCGAAGATCGATTGGCAGGCCGCCGCCAATCATCTCGTCACCTTCCGTTACAGCTACACCAACTCCGAACAGGTCAACGGCACCTTCGACGTCGATCAGTGGGGCCGCTCGGCCAACGGCATCGAGAAGGACTACTCCCACGCCGGCACCGCCAGCGTGATCTCCACGCTGTCGAGCAACGTGCTCAACGAGGTGCGCGCGCAGTACGCCAAGGAGTGGCGGCCGCGGCCCTACGAGGGACCGAACATCCCGGGGCAGAGCCGGCCCTTCCCGGACACCGCCATCCTCTTCAACGACGACTTCACTCCCAACGGCGCCCGCTGGGGGATGCCGTTCTTCCTGCCCGTCAAGTACGACGACGACCGCAAGCAGCTCACCGAGAACCTCTCCTACCTGCGCAACAGCCACTCCTTCAAGGCCGGGGTCGAGTACAACGAGGTCGCCTCGTCGCAGACCTTCGTCGGCTTCGCCAACGGCCGCTTCGTGTTCCTGACCACCAGCGACTTCATCAACTACGTCAACAGCAACGGCGCCACCGGCACTGTCCTGCTCTACCTGCAGCAGGCGGGCGTCGGCGACACCTCGGCCGAGGAGGCCGGGACGCAGACCATCCGCCAGCGCGAGCCGGCCGTCTACGTGCAGGACTCCTGGAAGCCGCGTTCGAACCTGACCATCGATTACGGCCTGCGCTGGGAGGCGCTCGACAATCCCGGCGTCCGCACGCCGCCGAACGAGGTCTTCTTCGCTCCCTTCATCGGGCAGACCCGCAACGGCCAGGAATTCCCCTCCGACGGCGAGATCCCGGACGACTACGGGATGTGGCAGCCGCGCCTGGGGATCTCGTGGGCGCCCGGCGAGGCCGGCAAGTCCGTCATCCGCGCCACGGCGGGCGTCTACAACGCCCGTCTCCCCGCCCTCAACCTCGCCTCCACGCGGTCGACCAACGGCAGCCTCGGCCAGACCCTCTTCCGCAACAGCGCCCTGATCCCCGTCCTGGGTCCGCCGCCGCCCTATACGCAGCTCCTCCAGGGCGGCGCCGTGTTCTTCCCCGACGTCTTCGTCTACGACAAGGACTGGCAGACCCCGCGGACCATCGCGACCAGCCTCTCTTACGAGCGCGAGGTGATGCCGGACGTGGCCTTGCTCGTCAAGCTCAACTATGCGAAGACCGACCACGTCACCCGTTTCACCAACCGCAACGATCCCCTCCTCGGCAGCCCCTGGAGCAGCGGCTTGCCGCCGAACGGCATCAACGGCCTCACCACGCTCACCACGGTCGAGTCGACGGCGAAAAGCCGCTATCGCGCCGTCACCATTGGCGCCGACAAGCGGCTGACCGGCAACTACGCCTACCAGCTCTATTACACGTACTCGAAGGACAAGTCGGACGACGACAACGAGCGGGACCCGTTCACCTTGCGTTATGCCGACGTCACCCAGCTCGACCGCGAGTTCAGCTACTCCGACCGGGACCAGCGGCATCGCGTGAATGCCTGGGCGTTCTTCCGGCTGCCCGCCAGCCTCGACCTCAACCTGCGCTACGCCTACCGCTCGGCGCAGCCGAAGTCGATCACCGCCACCGGTGCCGACGCCGCCACGCCCCAGGACCGCTGCTCGGCGCGGACCGCAAGCGGCGCCTGCGCGCCCGGTTCGTTCGTGACGCGCCGCAACCTGGGACGGAAGGACAACGAGTTCAACTCGCTCGATCTCAGGCTGTCGCGGGAATTCTCCCTCGGCGGCATGACGCTGGAGCCTGTCCTCGAGGTCTTCAACGTCTTCGACGAGGAGAACTTCCTGCGCCCGCAGGTCACCGAGCTCGCCTTCAACTTCGACGGCACGGTGCGCAGCGGCGCCGGCGACCCGCGGCAGGTGCAACTGGGGGTGCGGGTGCTGTTCTAGATCTGGAAGGCAGCGGCCGCCGCCCTGTTTCTCGCGGCGGCGGCCCTACGGTGACCCTTCTTCTGTATAGACGCCCCGTGGGGCGTCTCCGCAGCGGCGACATCCTTTCCAGAGACTACGGCCGATCAGCGGTTCATCGGAGGAGACGCCCCACGGGGCGTCTCTACAGTGGGGGACAGGCAGAAAGCAGGTTGTCGACGCTGATGTCCTCGTCGAGGTCGGGCCAGTGGATGCCCTCTCCCTTCCCGATAAGCCGCCAGTGGCTGCGCTCGTCGGCTGTGGCATGCGCGAGCCGGGGATACCAGGCGGTCGGAACGGAGATGGTGCGGCCGTCCACGAGATCCACGCTCAGCGTGTCGTCGCTCACCTCAATGCTTTGCGCGCGCATTACCTGAACACCCGGAACCACCGTTCGAACAGCTTCCTCACTCCAGAGGTCAGCTTGGTGCGGCGCCACTGGTCGGCGGCTTTCTTGATGACTTCGCCCTGGGTGGGGTAGGGGTGGATGACGCCGGCGATCTTGCCCAGGCCGATGCCGTGGGTGATGGCCAGGCAGAGCTCGCCGATCATGTCCCCGGCATGGTCGGCGACCAGGGTGGCGCCGAGGATGCGGTCCTTGCCCTTCTCCAGATGGACCCGCAGGAAGCCCTCGTCGGCGCCGTCCAGAATGGCTCGGTCGACGGAGGAGAGAGGGACGGTCAGGGTGTCCACGGCGATCCCCCGCTCTTTGGCGTCCTTCTCATAGAGGCCCACGTGGGCGATCTCGGGGGTGGTGTAGGTGCACCAGGGGATCGTCAGGGCGCTCGCCTTCAGGCGCCCGAAGAAGAGGGCGTTCTGGATCACGATCCTCGCCTGGGCGTCGGCCACGTGGGTGAACTGGAAGCGCGAGGCCACGTCGCCGCAGGCGAAGACGTTCCTGTTGCTGGTGCGCAGGTTGTCGTCCACCTCGACTCCCTGCTTCGTGGACTTGACTCCGGCCGCATCCAGTCCCAGGCCCTCGATGTTCGGCGCGCGGCCGGCCGCGACGAGGATCCGGTCGGCGGCGACCTGCCGGTTGCCCTCGAGGACCACCGCACCCCGCCGCGCCTCCACGATCTTCGCCTTCAATTCGAGCCGGACGCCGTCGCGCTGCAGCGCCTTCTGCACCACCTCGGCCGCATCGGCGTCCTCCCGGACCAGGACGTGGGCTTCCATGTCGAGCAGGGTGACCTCGCTGCCGAAGCGGGCGAAGGT
>JBJMGZ010000120.1:0-2778 GCA_045807605.1 Thermoanaerobaculia bacterium
CCATCTGCGAGCGGCGCGATACGCTGATCGCCGCCCCGACCGGTTCGGGCAAGTCGCTCGCGGCCTTCCTGGCGAGCCTGGACCGGTTACTCCGCCTGGCCCTGGCGGGAGAACTTCGCGACCAGACGTACGTCGTGTACGTCTCGCCATTGCGGGCCCTGTCGAATGACGTCCAGCGAAACCTGCAGGGGCCGCTCGCCGAAATCCTGGAGTTGGCCCGCCGCGAACATCCGGGGTGTCCCGAAATCCGCGCGCTGGTCCGGACCGGGGATACGCCGTCCAAGGAACGGCAGGGCATGGTCCGCCGGCCGCCGCACATCCTGGTCACCACGCCGGAATCGCTCTACATCCTCCTCACCTCCGAGGGCGGGCGCCGCATGCTCAAGACCGCGCGCACGGTCATCGTGGACGAGATCCACGCCGTGGCCGACGACAAGCGCGGCTCGCACCTCTCCCTCTCCCTGGAACGTCTGGAGGCGCTCGTCGGAGAGCCGCTGACCCGGATCGGCCTCTCGGCCACCCAGAAGCCGATCGAGGAGGTGGCCCGCTTCCTGGTGGGGAGCGCGAACGTGGAAGCGGGTGTGCCCCGGTGCGCGATCGTGGACGCCGGCCACGGCCGCCGGATGGACCTGGCGGTCGAGGTGCCGGGCTCGCCGCTCGAAGCGGTGATGTCGCACGAGGTCTGGGCCGAGATCTACGACCGCCTGGCCGAGCTGGCGCGGGAGCACCGCACCACGCTGGTCTTCGCCAACACGCGCCGGCTCTCCGAGCGCATCGCCCGGCATCTTGCCGAGCGCCTGGGCGAGGACAAGGTCGCCGCGCACCATGGCAGCCTCTCGAAGGAGCAGCGGCTCGCCTCGGAGCACCGGCTGAAGACCGGCCAGCTCTCGCTCCTGGTCGCCACGGCCTCGCTGGAGCTGGGTATCGACATCGGCTCGGTCGACCTGGTCTGCCAGATCGGCTCGCCGCGCTCGATCGCCACGCTGCTGCAGCGGGTGGGCCGCTCGGGGCATCATCTCGGCGGGCTGCCCAAGGGGCGGATCTTCCCCCAGACCCGCGACGAGCTGATCGAGTGCGCGGCCCTGGTCGACGCGGCGCGCCGCGGCGAGCTCGACCGCCTGATCATCCCGGACCGGCCGCTCGACATCCTGGCGCAGCAGATCGTGGCCGCCGCCGCGGTCGAGGAGCTGCGCGAGGACGACCTCTTCGCCCTGGTGCGGAGGGCCTGGCCCTACCGCGACCTGCCGCGCGAGGACTTCGACGAGGTGATCGAGATGCTCGCCTCGGGGTTCGCGACCCGGCGCGGCCGCCGGGGGGCCTGGATCCATCACGACGCGGTGAACGGCCGCCTGCGCGGCCGGCGCGGCGCCATGCTGACCGCGATCACCTCGGGCGGAGCGATCCCGGACCTGGCCGACTACCAGGTGATCCTCCAGCCCTCGGGCACGGTCATCGGCACGCTCAACGAGGACTTCGCGGTCGAGAGCCACGCCGGCGACATCTTCCAGCTCGGCAACGCTTCCTGGCGGGTGCTCAAGATCGAGGCCGGGCGCGTCCTGGTCGAGGACGCCAAGGGCCAGCCGCCGACGATCCCGTTCTGGCTCGGCGAGGCGCCGGCGCGGTCCGAGGAGCTCTCGGAAGCCGTCTCCCGGCTCCGCGAGCAGGTATCGCGCAAGCTCGGGGAGGGTGGAATGGGTGCCGCGCTCGACTGGCTCACGGACGAGCTCGGCCTGCCCTTCGAAGCGGCGCGCCAGATCGTCGACTACCTGGCGGCGGGCCGGGCGGCGCTGGGGACGATGCCGACCCAGAACACGCTGGTGGCCGAGCGCTTCTTCGACGAGGCCGGGGACATGCACATGGTCGTGCACGCCCCGTTCGGCAGCCGGGTGAACCGGGCGTGGGGCCTGGCTCTGCGCAAGCGCTTCTGCCGCATGTTCAACTTCGAGCTGCAGGCGGCTGCGACCGAGGATGCCATCGTGCTCTCGCTCGGTCCGACGCACAGCTTCCCGCTGGAGGATGCATTCCGCTTCCTGCACTCCTCCTCGGTGCGCAACGTGCTCACCCAGGCGGTGCTCGACGCGCCGCTCTTCGGCGTGCGCTGGCGCTGGAACGCGGGCCGGGCGCTGGCGATCCCCCGCTCCCGGGGCGGGCGCCGCGTGCCGCCGCCGCTGCTGCGCCAGCAGGCCGAGGACCTGATCGCCGTGGTCTTCCCCGACCAGCTCGCCTGCCTGGAGAACATCGTGGGCGAGCGCGAGGTGCCCGACCATCCGCTGGTCGAGCAGACCGTGCGCGACTGCCTGGAAGAGGCCATGGACATCGAGGCCCTGGAGAAGCTCCTCCGGCGCATCGAAGCGGGCCAGGTCGAGCTGGTGGCGCGGGACTTGACCGAGCCCTCGCCGCTGGCGCACGAGATCCTGCACGCCCAGGTCTACGCCTTTCTCGACGACGCTCCGCTCGAAGAGCGGCGCACCCAGGCGGTGATCACGAGGCGCTGGCTCGACCCGGCGACCGCATCCGACCTGGGCGCCCTGGACGCCGCGGCCATCGACCGCGTGCGGGAGGAGGCCTGGCCCGAGGCGTTCGATCCCGACGAGCTCCACGATGCCCTCATGACGCTCGGCTGGGTGACCGAGGAGGAAGGCCGGCGCTCCGGCTGGGAGTCCTTCTTCCGCCGCCTGCTCGAAGCGGGGCGGGCGACCGTCGTGAACAACCTCTGGGTGGCGGCCGAGCGCTGGCCGCAGGTGAAGGCCGTCCATCCGGACGCGCAGCCTTCGCAGG
>JBJMGZ010000121.1:0-16380 GCA_045807605.1 Thermoanaerobaculia bacterium
TCGCTGCGGCGGCCACAGCGGTCGATCGGGCAGGAGACGCCCCACGGGGCGTCTCGCTGCGGCGGCCACAGCGGTCGATCGGGCAGGAGACGCCCCACGGGGCGTCTCTACAGTGGGGGGAGATAGCCTATCGTTCGGCCGCCGGGTAGGTCCCCAGCACCCGGATCTCGGTGGTGTGCTGCCGGGCCTCGTCCAGAGCGGCGCGCACCCGGTCGTCGGAGGCGTGCCCTTCGAGGTCGAGGTAGAAGCGGTACTTCCACGGGCTCGAGGGGATCGGCCGGGACTCCAGCTTGGTGACGTTCACCCCGCGCTCGGCGAAGACGGTCAGCAGGCCGGCGAGGGAGCCGGGCTCGTGCGAAACAGCCAGCAGCAGAGAGGTGCGGGACGGGGTGCCGGGGGGCACGGGCTCGGGCTCGCGGGCCAGCTCCACGAAGCGGGTTTGGTTGCCCTCCTGGGATTGGATGCCGCGCCGCAGGATCTCCTGGCCGATGAGGCGGGACGCGGTCTCGCTGGCGATGGCCGCGACGCCGGGGTCCTCGCGCTCGCGCACCTTGCGCGCGGCCCCGGCCGTGTCGAACTCCACCTGGGCCTTCGCGTTCGGAGCAGTGCGGAGGAAGTCCTGGCACTGGGCCAGGGCCTGGGGATGGGAGAGGATCGTGTGCAGCTCCTCGACGCGGGCGCCGGGCAGGCCGAGCAGGCAGTGCTCGATGCGGCTGACCACCTCGGCGGTGATGGTGAGCCCGCCCTCGGCGAGCAGGTCGTAGGTCTCGTTGATGCTGCCGGCCGTGGTGTTCTCGATCGGGAGGAGAGCGCGGTCGGAGATCCCCTCCCGCACCGCGTCGGCCGCGCCGCGGAAGGTCTCGTGCCCTTCGAGAAGGACGCCGCCCGGCAGGCTCGCGTAGCGCCGCTGGGCCGCGAGATGGCTGTACGAGCCCTCGACCCCCTGGTAGGCGACCCGCAGCGGCGCCGTGGCGAGGGAGCGGACGTGCGCCTTCTGGTGCGCCACCGACATCTCCAGGATGACCCGGTAGAGCCGCTCGACCTCGCGCGCGTCGAGCCCCTCCTCGACGGCGAAGTGGCGCACCCGCTGGAGGATCTGGTCCTCCCGGATCTGGTCGCGGAACGGCGAAGCCGCCTCCAGCTTGGCGCCGGCCACCTCCTCGGCCAGATCCATGCGCCGCCGCAGCAGGTGCAGCAGCTCATGATCCACGGCCTCGATGGCCTCGCGCAGGGTCGGCAGGTCGCGGGTCTTCGTCATGCGGGGAAGTATAGTTGCGCGCTCTAGAGGAGGGCCTCCAGCTTCGTCAGGATCGCGGTCAGCTTCTCCTGAGCCGCCGCATCCTGCTGCAGCGCGATGCTGGCCTTCAGATCCTTGATGGTGGTGTCCAGCTTCCAGGCGGCATGTCCTTCCTTGAGCACCTGTTTGTAAAGCCGCTCCGCGGCGGCGACGTCTCCGGAGTCGAACGCGGCGCCCAGCAGGGTCGGGTTGAGCCACTCGTCCCTGGGGTTCCTCTCCTTGGCCCGCTCGCAGGCGATCAGGGTGACGTAGGCCGCGGTCTTGGCGCGCTCCTCGTCGCCCTCTTCGCCGCGGGCGCGGAGCAGGCGCGGGAGGTTGGAGGTCGGGTAATAGTCGTTGAGGTCGAGCTTCATGCCGAGCGTGTAGTGCTCGATGGCGAGGTCCAGGTACCGGGCGGCGTCGCCCGGGTCCTTCGCCTCTCGGTGGAGCGTCTTGTAGCGGCCGCCGAGCAACCCCTCCCGTTCCGAGGTCGGACCGAGAGTTTCGATCAGCTCCTGGAGCACCCCCGCGGCCTCCAGCGGGGAGCCCGTCTTGGCCAGCGCCAGAGCCCGCTGCTCCTGCACGGCAGGAAGGTTGCGGATCGTCTCGGGCATGCGGTCGATGTGATCGATCACGGCCTTCCAGTCTCCGGTGCAGTCGCGCAGCAGGTAGAGCAGCTCGAGGGCGACGGAGGGGAGGGTCGGCACGTCCATGTGGTATTGCCGAACCAGCTCCCTGGCTTTGGCGGCCAATTCGGCCTTCGGTGCGCATCGGACCGCGGTCACCTTGGCCTGGAAGGCGGAGAGCCGCTTCATCAGGGCCTTGAAGGTCTGAGCCCGGTCGGGCGTGAGCTCGGCCGGAAATCTGGAAATGATCATGTATGGCGGCGTCTTCCCGTCGCGAAGGCCCGGGATGCCGTTCCTGAGCGCCTCCTGGATCGCGGCCGCGGTCGCATCCGTGATCTCTCCCTCCGCGAGCGGGAAGGTGATGCGGCGCATCTGGTTCACGTCGAACAGGGGCGCGGCCCAGTCGGCGCTGACCAGGACGCAACCGGTCTCGCGGGCCGCGTGGCGGAAGCCGATCTCGTAATAGACGTTCGCGTTGGGGATCGTCAGGTCGGCCACGACGAGGTCGGAAATCGCCAGCCGTTCGATCATCTCGTGGATGATCAGGGCTCCCGCGTCCTCGTCCGCCCGCACCGGGTCGTACCCGAGGCCCCGGATCACGGGGGCGTAGGCCTTTTCCCAGAGATTGTTGAAGTTGATCTTCGCCGGAGCGTTCTTCTCGGGCGCAGCGAGCGTCTCCTTGGTCCCGAAAGGCATGACCATGAAGCAGATGGGACGGATCTCCTGATCGGTTGGATCGTCCGGTTGCATCGTCGTCCTCCTCAGAAGCCTGCGAAGTGCTCCGGCTGGACTTTCCCGGCGACGGCCTTGCCGACTCTCTGCAGGTCCTCGATGAACTCGATGGAATCGAGCTGCTGGACCTTCGCGGGATCGACGTCTCGCAATCCGAGCGCGTCGAGCCCCCGCCGGGTCAGCTCGGCGTTGTAGCGCGCGTAGGTGAAGAGCTTCGGCGAGGCGGGGCCGCGCTTGCCGATGAGGTCCCCGACCTCCAGGTCGATCGGGTCTCCGGCAAGGCAGTTGCCGAACGTGCGGCAGAGGAGGTCCTGCTCGTTGAGAGCGGCGAACATCAACGCCGGGGCGAGCGACGTCGCGTTGTAGACGAGATTCATGTCCGAGGCTTCGAGCTGGGCCCTCGCGTCCGGGCTCATCCCGGTTCCCAGGGAGATGACCAGCATCCTGTCCTCACCGGCCGGCCATTCGAGTTTGTAGGGCTCCAGGGTGGCCATCAGGAAGAGGTGGAAGGCGGGGTTGTTGTACATCGTGATCCCGCCGTCCACGAAGAGGAAATCCTGGTCCCCCACCTTGATCAGCTCCGGGGGGAAGTAGACGGGCGCGGCCGTGCTCGCGCGCACGAGCTGCCAGAGAGGCAGATTCAGGTTGCATCCCGGGTCGTCCGGATCGCAATTGAACATGGCCTTGGGATTGTTGGAGACCGGCCACGGCGAGTCGGTGGTGGCATTGCGCATCACCATCATGAGCAGAGTGCGCAGCTTGTCGCTCCCCAGCGTGGTGTCCGCGCCGATGACCTCCTTGAGCTTGGCCTTGAGCTCCTTGTCCTCGAACTTATGGTGCAGGTAGCGGTAGCGCAGAGAGGCCCGGTCGAACATGGCCGGGCCGCTCTCCAGGTAGAACTTCTGGATGTCGGCGACCCGCATCCCCAGGGAGACGCAGGTCGCGATGATGGCGCCGGTGCTGGTGCCGGCCACGTAATCGAAATAATCGGCCAGCACGAAGTCGTCGTTTCGCCCGAGCTTCTCCTGCAGGATCCTTTCGATTCTGGCGAGGACTTCCAGCGTGATCACTCCGCGGATGCCTCCGCCGTCGAGGGCGAGGAGCTTCTTCTGGGGGCTTTCCTGCAATTTGTCGTGGAACGATGGCATGGAGATCTCCTCAGGGTTTGATCACTTCGATTGAAAGTCCGAGCCGGTCCGCGACCTCGTGGAAGTGGGCCGTGCCGCCGGCCCCGTCTCCGGGCTGGCGGTTCCAGACCAGGAGCACCAGGGGCTTCCCGGGCTTCGCCTCTTCGACGCCGGTCTGCAGCAGCCAGTCGTTGTTGCGTTCGAACGGGTCCGCGCCGGGCGGGAGAGGACCGAGATGCTCCTCCTGGATGCGGACCTCGCAGCCGGCGTCCCGCTCGAGATCCCGGAAGCGCTCGCTCCACCGGGTGCCCGGCATCTCGACCGACTCCTGGAGGAAGCGCTCCACCGGGAACGGGAGGAGCAGGAGGACCCGGGCGCCGCGGTCGCGGCAGATCTCGGCGAGGAGGATGTCCGCGCCGTTGGCGCCGCCGCAGATCGCCAGGTCGCCCGTGCCGACTCCCCAGGCATCGAGCTGCCGCTCCATCGCATCCCGCACCGCGGGCTCCTTTTCCTGCGGGAAGCGGGGAGGCTTCCGGCCGGGCTGGTCGATCCTGTGACCGCTGCCGAGGATCACCCGGCGTGCCTGGTCTTTCATGGTCCCCTCGATGGAGGTCCGGAGGTGTGGGCGGGCGCGGGGGCCCTCGCCTGCCGCGGATGTCATCTTCCCAAGAGGCTACGTCGGGGGGGTGTGGCCTGTCAAAACGCGCGCCGCTCGGCGAGCGCCCACGGCCGGAGTCTCCGTTGGTCCCGCCATGGCACTGCTTTTGCTGATTCTTCAGGCGTGGTTTCCGTGGTGATCCCTGCGCATGACGAGGCTTCCTCGATCGGCGGAACGGTCCGCCGTGTGCTGGAGCAGGCGGCGGAGGTGGAGGTGATCGTGGTCGACGATGCCTCCACGGACGGCACGGCCGAGGAGGCGCGGGCGGCCGGCGCCCGGGTGCTGCGCCTGGAGGAGGGGGGCAACCCCGCGGCGGCGCGCAACCGCGGGGCGGAGGCGTCCACGGGCGACCCGATCGTTTTCCTCGACGCGGACTGTGTTCCGGACGACGGCTGGCTGGCCGCGATCGTCGCGGCTCATGAACGCGGCGCGGCGGTAGTCGGCGGATCGCTCGACCTGCCTCCCGGTCTTTCTCCCACGGCGCGCTGCGACTACTACTGCGGTTGGTACCTGGTCCACTCCGGGCGGCCGGCGGGGTATGTGCCTCATCATCCGCCTCCGAACCTGAGCGTGCGCCGCGACCTGTTCCTCTCGACCTCGCGGTTCACCGAGGAGCAGCCGTTCTCCTACACGAACGAGGAGCGGGTCTGGCAGTCGGAGCTGCAGCGGGCGGGTCACCGGATCTGGTTCGAGCCCGCGGCGCGGGTGTTCCATCACAACCGGCCGGGATTCCTCAACCTGCTGCGCCGCAACTATCGCTGGGCCTATACCGCGCTGCCGAGCAAGAGCCAGACCGGCGCCGCGCGCATGGCCTGGCTCTACCGCAGGCCGCGCCTGCTCATCGCCGCCAGCGGGCCGCTCGCCCTGGCTCACACCGCGTTCATCGTCGGCTGCTGGCTGCGGGCCGGCGTCTTCGAGCCGCTGTGGATGCTCCCCGCCATCCTCGCCTCCCGCTTCGCCTACGCGGCGGGCATGGCGGTCGGCGGCGTCCAGTGGCTGCGCCGCCGCAGCTTCCGTCCAAAATGGACCTGATACCAGACATAGAGCTTCCGGTCACCCGCATCCGGCCCTCCCGCGGCTGGGTGGCGCTCGGCCTGCGCGAGCTCTGGGAGTACCGCGAGCTGCTCTGGTTCCTGGTCTGGCGCGACGTCAAGGTGCGCTACAAGCAGACGGTCCTCGGCGCCGGCTGGGCGATCCTCCAGCCGGTCGCGACCATGGTCGTGTTCAGCCTCTTCTTCGGCCGGCTCGCCAGGATGCCTTCCGACGGCCTGCCGTACCCGGTCTTCAGCTTCGCGGGGCTGGTGCCCTGGACCTTCTTCTCCCAGGGGCTCTCGCAGTCGGCGAACAGCCTGGTGGGCAGCCACAACCTGATCACCAAGGTCTACTTCCCGCGCCTGGCGATCCCGATCGCCACCGTGCTCGCGGGCCTGGTCGACTTCGCGCTCGCCTTCCTCGTGCTGCTGGTCCTGATGCTCGCCTACGGCATCGTGCCCGGGCCGGAGGTCCTGGCTCTCGCGCCGCTGCTCGTCCTGGCGCTGGCCACCGCGCTGGGGGCCGGGCTCTGGCTCTCGGCGCTCAACGTGCAGTTCCGCGACGTGCGCTACATCGTCCCCTTCCTCACCCAGCTCTGGCTCTTCCTCACTCCCATCGCCTACCCGAGCAGCCTGCTGGGGGAGCCCTGGCGCACGGTCTACGGGCTCAACCCCATGGCCGGCGTGGTCGAGGGCTTCCGCTGGGCGCTGCTGGGGACCGGCGAGCCGCCGGGGGCGATGCTCGCCGCATCGGTGCTGGCGGCGCTCGCCCTGCTGGCGAGCGGAGCGCTCTACTTCCGCCGCACCGAGCGGACCTTCGCGGACGTGATCTGATGGCGCCGGCCGCCCGCCTCCGGACCCTGGACGGCCTGCGCGGCATCGCCATCCGCGCCGAGGGTCTGGGCAAGGAGTACCGGATCGCCTCGGTGCGGCGCCCGCCCAACACGCTGCGCGACGCCGTGGCCGGCTCGGTGCGCTCCGCCGCGGCCCGGCTGCGCGGCGCGGAGAGGCGTTCCGGCCGGGAGACCTTCTGGGCGTTGCGGGACGTCTCCTTCGAGATCCATTCCGCCGAGGTGGTGGGGGTCGTCGGCGCCAACGGCGCGGGCAAGAGCACGCTGCTCAAGATCCTCGCCCGCATCACCGAGCCCACCACCGGCCTGGCCGACATCCACGGCCGCGTGGGCTCGCTGCTGGAGGTGGGGACCGGCTTCCACTCCGAGCTGAGCGGACGGGAGAACGTCTTCCTGAGCGGGGCCATCCTCGGCATGCGGCGGGCCGAGATCGCCGGCAAGTTCGACGAGATCGTGGCGTTTTCCGAGGTGGAGCGGTTCATCGACACGCCGGTGAAGCACTATTCCAGCGGCATGGCTCTGCGTCTCGCCTTCGCGGTCGCGGCCCACCTGGAGCCCGAGATCCTGATCATCGACGAGGTCCTGGCGGTGGGGGATGCCCGCTTCCAGAAGAAGTGCCTGGGCAAGATGCAGGACGTCTCCTCCCGCCAGGGCCGCACCGTGCTCTTCGTGAGCCACAACATGAACGCCGTGCAGCGGCTGTGCAGCCGCTGCCTCCTCCTGCGCGCCGGCGAGCTCGCCGCGGCCGGGCCCACGGAGGAGATCGTCTCCCGGTACCTGGCCGACAGCGCGGCGGCCGGGCCGTCGCTCTGGATCGACCTGACCGGGCTGCAGCGCTCCGGGAACGGCGAGGCCCGCTTCCACTCTCTGCGCTACGGCAGCGGCAGCGAGGCCGCGGCGGACCAGCCCTACCCGGGCGGCCCGCTGGAGGTCACGGTGCTCATCGAAGCCGCCACGGCGCGCACGGTCTCCGGCCTGGCGCTGACCTTCTACGACCGCAACGGCACCAAGCTGGTCAACGCCGACATCCTCTCGCTGGGCCTGCTGGTCTCCCTGCGGCCCGGCCTGAACCGGGTGCGCTTCCGCATCGAGGAGCTGCTGCTCAACCCGGGCATCTACCTCCTCGGCTTCTGGCTTTCCGACAGCGGCGGCGGGGTGCTCGATTTCACCGATGCGGCCCTGAGCCTGGAGGTGGTGGAGATGGAGCGCGAGAGGACCCGGCCCATTTCGGACGGCGTCGTGCCGTGCCGGTTCACGGTGGAGGTGGAGGGGTCATGAGGTCCAAGCCGTGAAACCGCTGGTTTCGGTGGTCGTTCCTGTCTTCAATGCCGAGCGCTTCCTGGCCGAGGCGATCGAGAGCGTGATCGCCCAGACCTGGCCGGACTGGGAGCTGCTGCTGGCCGACGACGGCTCGACGGACCGCAGCCCGGAGATCGCCCGCTCCTACGAGAAGACAGGGCGGATCCGCTGCCTGGAGCATCCGGGCCGGGCCAACCGGGGCGAGAGCGCGACGCGCAACCTGGGCCTGCGGGCGGGGAAGGGGGACCTCTTCGCCTTCCTCGACGCCGATGACGTGTGGCTGCCGGAGAAGCTCGAGCGGCAGGTGCCGCTGCTGCTCGCGCGGCCCGAGGCCGGGTGGCTCTACGGCAACACGCAGTATTGGTTCGGAGGGTTCGGAGGGTTCGGAGGGTTCGAGGACCCGGGACGGGACTTCGCTCCTCCCCTGGGCCTGCCGCCGGGCACGCTCGTCGAGCCGCCGCACCTGCTGACCCGCTTCCTGCGGCGCGAGGCGGCCGTCCCCTGCACCTGCGGGCTCCTCGTCCGCCGCGAGGCGGTCGAGAGGAGCGGCGGGTTCGACGAGTCGTTCCGCAGCATGTACGCCGACCAGGTCTTCTACGCCCGGCTCGCCCTGACGTCGCCGGTGCTCGTGGACCATGGCTGCTGGGAGCGCTATCGCCAGCATCCGGGCTCCGCCTGCGCGGTGTCGAAGAAGGAGGGCACGGTGCGGGAGGCCCGGCGGATCTATCTGACCTGGCTGGAGAGGACTCTCGAGGAGCGCGGGGTTTCCGATCCCGATCTCCGGAGCGCCCTGCGGCGGGAGCTCCGGGCTTTCCGCCACCCGCGCCTCGACCGCGCGCTCCGCTGGCTCACCCGTTGATGATGTAGGGGAGGGGTTTACCCCCTCCCGGGCGGGGGCAAGCCCCGCCCCTACATCTGGCTCAGCCGTTGATCAGCTCCCGCACCCGCCGGGCCAGGATCTCGGCCGGCCCTTCGTGGACGGTCAGCCGCGGCAGGGCGAAGAGCGGCGAAGAGGGGACGAGGCGCCGCGGTACGGTGGTGAAGGCGGCGCGGTAGCCGGCGCGGCGCGCCAGGTCCTCGGTCTCCTCGGAGACGTCGCCCGGCTTGCCGAAGGGGTAGGCGAGCAGCGTCACCGGCCGGCCCAGCAGCTCCTCCAGCCGGGACCGCGCGCCGGCCAGCTCGCGCTCCTGCTCGACGGCCGGCAGCAGGGCGAGCGACGGGTGCGAGAGCGTGTGCGCGCCGATCTCGACGCCGGGCCGGGATGCGAGGTCGCGCAGCTCGTCGAGGGTCATGGGGCGTCCGCGATCGGAATCATCCGTGCAGGCCAGGGTTGCGAGGCATCCCCGCCGCTCGCGGCCCGGCAGGCCCTTGAGCCGGGCATGGAGCTTCCCCCGGAGACCTGGCTCGATGCCGGCGATCTCGTCCCACCAGAACCGGCCGCCGTCGAGCATCGGGTCGACCGTCACGAAGACGGTGACCGGCACGTTCCCGGCGATCGGCAGGGCTTCCGTGAGGTTGTCCACGTAGCCGTCGTCGAAGGTGATGGCGAGCGTGCCGTCCTCGTAACGCCGGCTGACCAGATCGCGGAGCGGCCGGATCGGGTGCTCGCGGGCCAGGATCTCCAGGTGCCGGGCGAACGTCTCGGGCCGGACGGCCTGGCCGTACGGATCGTCCCGGGTCTCCGCTACCCGGTGATAGACGAGGACCACGGCGCGCGGCCAGATCTTCCGGAGGAGGTTCATGCCTTCACCGCCCGGGCCGCGACGATCACTGGGAAGTGCTCGTCCTGCCGGTCGAGGAGCCGTTTCGGGACCTCCTCCTTGGCCATGCCGGAGAGGAAGGCGGTCGCCGCCAGCACGTTGCCGTAGGCGCGGACCGTTACCGGCCCGAACGCCTCTTCGAGGAGCCGGCCCAGGGAGGCTGGAGTGAAGCGCCAGAAGTCGCCCGTGCGCACGCGGCTGACCGCGGGGCCGGTGACGAGGAGCACGCCGCCGGGCCGGAGCAGGTGATGGCAGCTCCGCACCGCCGCGGGCAGGTCGTAGATCAGGTGGAGCGTCTGGGTGAGGATGAAGCAGTCGAAGGCGCCGGCCGGCAGGGCCGCGGTGTTCGTGAGATCCGCGACGATCGTGGCCCGCGGGTTGGCGGGATCGACGTCGAGCACGTCCCGTCCCTCGACGCCGGAGCCGAAGAGGTCGGTGTAGAGGCTGTCCTGGACCTCCAGCACCCGGCCGCGGATGTCGCCGCGGTGCCCGGCGAGGAAGCCTTCGATGTAGTGGCGGTCCACCGGCGTGCCGCGGTCGAATCCCCAGAAGTCGCTCAAGGGGCGGGTGCGGCGCAGGAACGCGGGCCACGCCGGACGGAGCAGGCGGCGCCAGCGCCGGTCGCTCTCGCTCCAGGGCACGGTCATGTGGCCCTCCCCGTTCGCAGGCCGTAGACCAGCCCCCGCGCCGTGCCGCCCAGCACCAGCAGCTCCTCGCGCACTCCACCCCACTGGCGCCGCCGGAGGGCTCCGGCCGCCATGGCGCCGCGCATCCGCAGCCAGCCGCCGAGGACCGCGAGCGCGTGCAGGTCGCGCTCCCGCAGCCAGAGGCCGCAGCAGGCTCCGATGCCCCGGCCGTACGCCGACCGGCTGGCGAGGCGCCGCTCCCGCGGCTGGCGCTCGTGGAAGACCACGGCCCGCGGCTCGTAATGGATGCGCGCTCCGGCTCTCAGGAGGCGGTAGAGGAGGTCCATGTCCTCGCCCGCGCCGCCCGGGGAGCCGGCGCCGAGGCGCTCGTCGAAGCCGCCCGCGCGCAGCAGCCAGTCGCGCCGCGCCGCGAAGTTGCCGCCCGTCCCCACCAGCCAGGGGAGGGCGCGGCCCGTGAAGTCGGCGGGCGAGGCCGAGGTGCGGGAGGAGACGGCGTAGAGGCCGGGCTGCTCGGGACCCAGCGGCAGGACGGGGCCGGTCACGGCGTCCGGAGCCCTCACCCCCGTCCCCTCTCCCGCCTCCGCTCCCAGTGGGGCTCAGCGCCACCTCCAGCGCCGCCACCCACCCCACGTCCGGCACGCAATCATCATCCGTCACCGCGAGCACCGGCCGGCTCGCCTCGGCCAGGGCGAGGTTGCGCGAGGCGGCGAGACCGCGGCGCTCCTGGCGCAGGCAGCGCACCGGCAGGCGCTCGCGCAATGCGTCTACGACCGAGTCGGCCCCCTCGCCCTGGTCCACGACGATCACCTCCGCCGGCTGGACGGTTCCGGCGGCCAGCGCCTCCAGGCAGCGGGCGAGCCCCTGGGGACGGTTCAGGGTCGCCACGGCCACGGTCAGGTCCGCCGTACTCAAGAGACCAGCCTCTCGTAGAGCGCCTCGAAGGCATCGACCGTGCGCTCCCATCCCAGGTGGGCGACGGCCCACTCGCGGGCCTGGGTGGCGAGCGCGATGCGCCGGTCCCGGTCCTCGATCAGGCCGGCGATCGCTTCCGCGGTCTCCTCGTCGCCATTGGCCTGGAGCAGCGGCGCGCCGTCGAGCCCTTCGGCGGCCAGCGGCGAGGCCACGACCGCCTTGCCGGCGGCGAGGGCTTCCAGGACCTTCACCCGCATGCCTCCGCCCGCTGCGAGCGGCGCGGCGACCACGGCGGCCCGGTCGAGCCAGGGCTCGACGCTCGGCACGCGGCCGGTGACCACGATACCTGGACCCGCGATGTCTGGAGAGGCGTCGCCGACCAGGTGCAGCACGGCCTCGGGGCAGCGCTGCCGCACCCGGGGGAAGATCGATTGAGCCAGGCGGACCGCGGCTTCGACATTGGGCGGATGGTGGAAGCTGCCCACGAAGAGCACGGACGGCGGCGGCCGGCCGGCCGGGTCGAGCGGCCGCTCCGGCGTCTCGATGCCGAGCGGGATCACCACCAGGGGGGTGGCGAGCGAGTAGGGGAGCATGGCCTCGCGGTCGCGCAGCGTGAGCACCACCACGGCATCGGCCCGCCGCGCCATGGAACGCTCGTAGCGCTCCCAGGCGCGCATCTCGAGATACTCCCGAAGGTTGTGATCGCCGCCTGAGCGCCAGCGCTCCCGGGCGGCATGCGCGCCGGGCTCGTATTGATTGAGGACGCGCCGGGGCTTCTCGACGCAGGCGAGGTACTGGCCCATCACGTGGTACTCGGCCTGCACCACCTCGGGACGCCACCCGGCGTCGAGGGCGCGCAGCCGCTCCTCGAAGGCGGGCAGGGCGCACCAGGTCGCCCACTTGGGCCGCAGGGCGAGCAGGGACTCGGCCGTCCGCAGGTGCTTGCCGATCCGCTCGCGCAGGTTCTTCGACCGGCGCCGGCCGCGCCGCGGCAGCTCCTCGGCGATCTCGCAGCGCTCCTGGAGAGAAGGCTCGATGCCGGCCTCGTCGTCGCCGCGCAGGCAGAGGAGGGCCACCCGGTGACGCGCCGCCAGGCCGCCGATCAGGTGCGCCATGGCCCGGGCGCCGCCGTGGAGGGCGTCCTTGCGCGGCGGATAGGGCGCGAGGAAGAGCAGCCGGCGCTCAGGCGGCATGGCGCAGCTCCTCCGGAAGACGCTCGGCGAGCGCGGTGACGTAGTCGGCGTCGAAGGTGCGGGTCGGGCTTCGCAGGGCGATCTCGACGCGGGTGTAGACGAGGAGCAGAGGGATGAAGCGGGGGTCGATGCCGAGCCGCTCGCAGTATCGGGTTACCTGCCGGCGGGACGCCGGCGCTCCCAGTGAAAAGGCCCGGAGCTTTGCCTCTGGAGTTACGGCCGCGGATGCCAGCTCGTCCCAGTGATTGACGAAGTGGAGCAGGTCGCAGAGCGCCAGGCCGGGCTGCGCTCCTTCCCAGTCGAGGACGCTCAGGCGTCCCCGCCGGTCCCGCAGCAGGTTCCAGGGGGTGAAGTCCCGGTGGCGCCAGACGATGGGAAAAGGCAGACCGCGCAGCTCCTTCGAACGGTCGAGGGCGAGCTCGAAGAGCGCCTCCTCCTTGAGCTTCAGTGATGTAGGGGAGGGGTTTACCCCCTCCCGGGCGGGGGCAAGCCCCGCCCCTACACAGAGACGGAAGGCGGCGAAGGACTCCTCGACCTCCCGGCCGTCCCAGGGCTCGCGGCGGAGCAGGGTCTGGAGGTGGAACCGGGTCAGCCACTCGGCGGCGAGGCGCAGGTCGCTCTCCTTTCCGCCGGTGAGGATCAGGGAGCGCCCCGGCGCATAGCTCTCGACGAATGCCACGGCCTCGCCATGGCGCTCCGTCCCGCGCGGCTCGGGCACGGCGCGCGCGGTCTCCGCGTCCAGAAGGCTCCGGACCTGCGCCAGCACCTCCTGCTCCCGCAACGTCTTCCCGTGGAAAGCCGGATGGCGCGGCACCTTGAGTACCCTGTCCGGCGGAAAGGGGAGGAGGATCACGCGCTCGGCGCCATGGGAGAGGAGCACCGGCCGCGGCGCGTCCTCCACCGGACCGGCCACGGCCATGATCGCGAAGAACCGGGTCAGGACGGCGCCTTTCATCGGCATCACGCGCAGGGCCGTCCCGATCGCTCGGCTGGGATGAAGGTTGCGGCCGAACCAGGCGAGGGCTTCGGTCGGCACATAGGCTTCCTGGCGCTCGAAGCTCGGCCACACCGCCCAGACCCCCGCCACCTGCAAACCGCAGGCGCGCAGCCGCGCAATTGCCCGGCCAGGCACGGCCCAGGGAGAGCGCAGCGACCGGCGCTCGGCGGACTCCCAGTAGAGCCACCCGCCCGGAGCCAGGCAGCTCGCCGCCTCGGCCGGGGAGACGCCCGCGCCCTGGAGCACGGCCACCAGATCAGCCCCTGCTGCGGGCGCCTCGCTCACCCGCTCCGCCATCCCCGCAAGCTGCTCCGCCATCCCCGGAGACCCGCCCAGCAGCACCAGGTGGCGGAACGTCCTCGCCGGCAGCAGGAACCGCCAGTCCGCCGTCGTCCTTGTCGTCCCTGGTGTCCTTGTGGTCCTTTCCCCCATCATCCGCCGCCACACCTCGACATCCCCGGCCAGCCGCGCACGCCGTTCCGGATACCTCCACGACTTCCACCGGTCGCGGGCGATCCGCTCGAGCAGCACGGCTTTCAGCACCCGCCGCAGCCGGGGCAGCCGCTCAGGGCAGTGCTGGCGGTAGAGCTGCTCCAGGCTCAGGAACAGCCGCTCGGCCATGGCATGGCGGTCCTGCTCGGTGCTCGCCCCTTCCACGTGCACGACCGTCGCCTCCGGCGTGTAGTGGATCTCCCAGCCGGCGCCGCGCAGGCGGTGGCAGAGGTCCAGCTCCTCGGCGTACATGAAGTAGCTCTCGTCGAACCCGCCCACCGCGTCGAACGCCTCGCGCCGGATCGCCAGCGCCGCGCCCTTGACCCAGTGCCCGTCGCGCGACGGCGTGCCGCGCCAGGTCGGCCGGAAGCGCGGCAGCAGGCGCGCCGGCCGGTTGAGCCAGGTGTTGAGCGCCAGCACGTTGAACGGCGTCAGCCAGGGGAAGCAGGACGATTGCAGCGTGCCGTCCGGGTTGAGCAGGCGGGGGCCGGCGATGGCGCAGCGCGGATGGCGGTCGAGCCAGCCGGCGAGCCGCGCCGGCGCGCCGGGACCGAGCCGCGTGTCGCTGTTGAGCAGCAGGATGTACGGCGCGCCGCAGGCCGCGATGCCCTGGTTCGCGCCGCCGCCGTAGCCGGGGTTGTGCCGGTTGGCGATCAGGCGCGCCTCGGGGAACCCGGAGCGCACCATCCCGGGGCTGCCGTCCGTGGAAGCGTTGTCCACCACCACGACCTCCTCGATGCCCTCGGCGCGGATCGACTCCAGGCAGGAGCGCAGGAGGTCGCGGGTGTTGTAGTTGACGACGACCGCCGCGATCTCCATGGTCAGGTCTTGAGCACCCCTCGCAGTACCCCTCGCCATACGGCCAGGTCCTCGGCCAGCCGGCTCCGGCGCCGGTCGTCGCGAGCCAGGCGCAGGCGCAGCGAGTCGCGGACCCAGCGCAGCCGCATGGCGGTGCGGATCAGGCCGTCCAGCACCGCGGCGCGCAGGGGCGCATAGTGCTTGCGGTAGAAGAGGCGGGCGCTCTCCACGCGCCGCACCTCCGTCTCCGGCCGCACCGTGACGCTTGCGCCTCCGATGTGCATCACCGTGGCCGCCGGCGCGTAGTGGACCTCCCAGCCGGCCTGCCACAGGCGGTAGCAGAGATCCACTTCCTCGCCGTAGAGGAAGAAGGCGGGATCGAAGCCGCCGACCGCGTCGAACGCCTCGCGGCGCAGGGCGAGCGCCGCGCCGAGCACCCAGGGCACCTGGCGCGGCCGGTCGTCCGGACCGTAATGCACGGACCAGCGGCCCAGCCAGCGGCCGATCCGGCGGCAGATCCTGGTCTTCTCGACCGCCAGCCGCGCCGTGCCCAGGAAGGCGAAGCAGGAGCGCTGGAGCGTGCCGTCCGGGTTCTCCAGCCGCGGGCCGGCGAGGCCGGCGCGAGGGTGGGCGGCGAGGTAGTCCGCGAGGGCGCGCAGGGCGCCGGGCCGCACCACGACGTCGCTGTTGAGCAGCAGCACGAAAGGGGCGGAGCAGGCCGCGATGCCGCGGTTGGCCGCGGCGCCGTAGCCGTCGTTCGGCCCCTCCAGGAGCTTCACCTCGGGGAAGGCCCGGCGCACGGCCTCGGCGGTGCCGTCGGTCGAGGCGCTGTCGACCACCACCACCGCGGTCGCCCCGGGATGGGGGCGCAGCGAGGCGAGCGCGTCGAGCAGCGGCTCGCGGGTGTTGTGGGTCACCAGGACGGCGGCGATCTCCGGCGATTCAGGCTGCGCGGGCACCGTCGACCTCGCGATAGAGCTCGCTGACCGAGCGGACGAACGAGAACCACCCGAAGCGCTCCTGGGAGTAGGCCTGGGCGGCGGCGCCGAGGCGCGCGGCGAGCTCGCGGTCGCGCAGCAGGCGGACGATGCCGCGGGCGAGGTCGGGCGACCAGACGCCGGTCAGCAGGGCCCGCTCCTCGTTGAGGACGGAACGATGCGCCGCGATGTCGGTCGCCACGATCGGCTTGCCCGCGGACAGGTAGTCGAAGACCTTGAGCGGCAGGTTGTCGCCGTAGGCCCGCGGGGAGACCACCACGTCGGCCATGGCGAGATAGGCCGGGATGCGTTCCCGGGGCTGGCGCTTCACCACCCGGAGAGACCCGGCGCGCACCAGGGCGAGGTGGCCGCGCTCGACGGAGGTGCCGCCGCCGTCCGACGGCTCCGTGGCGCCCACGAGCACGAACGTCGCCTCGGGCACCTCGGCCAGCACGTGGGGGATCGCCGCCATCAGCTCGGGCAGCCCCTGGTAGGACTCGAACGTGCCCGAGTAGAGCACCACCGGCCGCGCCGGTCCGATCCCGAGCTCGTCGCGCAGGGCCGCCGCCTCCCAGGGAGCGGCGAGCGGCAGGGGAGACGAGTACTCCCACTCCCGCAGCCGCGCCTTGGGCACCTGCTCGCGCACCAGGCGGGCGAGGCCCGAGCTGCTCACCACCGAGTCCGCGCGGCGCAGCAGCCAGCGCTCGCACCGGCGCAGAGCGGCCTGCATGAAGGGCAGGCGGAAGGCCCGGTGCTGCGCGAGCTGCTCGGGGAGGCTCGACTGCATGTCGTAGATGACCGGCACGTCGAACCGCCGGCCGAGGAGCACGGCCAGGAATGCGGCCTCCTCGACGGCATGGACGCACGCGTATTGCCGGGTCGCCAGCCGCCGCGCCAGCTCGGGCAGGAGCAGCACGTCGAACATCACCTTGCGCAGGGAAAAGCCGATAGGCACCCGGCGAATGCCGAGCGGGTTCGAGGTCCGCAGGCAGCGCACCCCCGGG
>JBJMGZ010000122.1:0-4984 GCA_045807605.1 Thermoanaerobaculia bacterium
CTCCCCAATGAGTTCACTCTGGAGACGGGCGAGCTGACGCCCACCCAGAAGATCAAACGCCGGGTGATCAACCAGAAATATGGCGACGTCATCGAGCGGCTGTACGCCGAGGCGGACCAGAAGGGAGGGTAGGGCGTGTCATCCATCTTCCACCTCGAAGCCGGCGCCGGCCGCCTGGCGACGCTCACCTTCGACTCGCCGGACCGGAAGGTCAACGTGTTCACCCGCGGCGCGTTCGAGGAGCTGGAGAGGATCATCGAAGAGGTTGCCGGCCGGCAGGACGTCGGCTGCCTGATCCTGCTCTCGGGCAAGCCCGGAAACTTCATTGCCGGGGCAGACGTGGACGAGATCGGCCGCGTGACGGACCCTATTGAGGCGGAAGCCGGCTCGCGGATGGGCCACCGGCTGTTCGCGGCCTGGGAGGCGCTGCCGTTCCCCACCGTGGCCGCCATCCGCGGCGTCTGCCTGGGCGGCGGCCTGGAGATCGCCCGGGTCACCGACCCCACCGAGGCCGAGGCGGGATCGCGGGTCGGACATCGCCTGTTCTCCGCCTGGGAGTCGCTCCCCTTCCCCACCGTGGCCGCCATCCGCGGCGTCTGCCTGGGCGGCGGCACCGAGATCGCCCTCGCTTCGACCTGGCGCGTGGCGAGCGATTCGGCCGCCACCCGCCTCGGCCTGCCCGAGGTCCGCCTGGGCATCCTCCCCGGCTGGGGCGGCTCCACCCGCCTGCCGCGCCTCATCGGCATCGCCGAGGCGCTCGACCTGATCCTGACCGGCAAGACCGTCGCGGGCCGGAAAGCCCTGAAGCTCGGCCTCATCGACGCCCTCATCCCCGACGCCCGCTTCCTCGACCACGTGCGCGACTTCGCCCGCGAGAAGGCCGGCCGGAAACGCAAAGATGAGGGAGGTCTCGACATCAAGGAGATGCTCCTCGAAAAGAACCCGCTGGGCCGCAAGGTGCTCTTTGACCAGGCGCGCAGGAAGACGCTCCAGGAGACCCGCGGCCACTACCCCGCGCCGCTGCGCGCCATCGAGGTGGTGCGGATCGGCATCGAGGACGGCCCGCGCGCCGGCTTCGACGCCGAGGCCCGCGCCCTCGCCGACCTCGCCACCTCGCCGATCTCGAAGAACCTGGTCCACGTCTTCAACCTGACCGAGGCCGCCAAGCGGGAGCATGGGCTACCGGGCGGGGAAGCGAAGGAAATCCGCGCCGCGGCCGTGCTCGGCGCCGGCACCATGGGCGGCGGCATCGCCCAGCTCATCGCCAACGAGATCGACGCGCCGGTGCGCATGAAGGACATCAACACCGAGGCCCTGGCCGCCGGCATGACCCATGCCTCGGGGCTCTTCGACCGCATGGTCAAGCGCTACCGCCTGACCGCGCCCGAGGCGCGGCGCAAGATGGCCCTCCTCCATCCCACCCTGGACTTCTCCGGCTTCGCCCGCGCCGACATCGTGGTCGAGGCCGTGGTCGAGCGCATGGACGTCAAGCAGCAGGTCTTCGCGGAGACGGCGCAGCACGTGCCCGAGGACTGCGTGCTGGCGTCGAACACGTCGTCGCTCTCCATCCAGGGGATCGGCGCGAAGACGCCGCGGCCCGAGCGGGTGGTGGGCATGCACTTCTTCAACCCGGTGCACAAGATGCCTCTGGTCGAGGTGATCGCGGCCGAGGGCAGCGCGCCCTGGGCGGTGAACACGGTCTTCGAGCTCACCCGCAAGCTGGGCAAGACGCCGGTGCTGGTCAAGGACACGCCGGGCTTTCTGGTGAACCGGCTGCTGATGTTCTACTCGTCGGAGGCGATGTGGCTCCTCGACGAGGGCTACCGCATCGAGGACCTCGACCGCGCTATGACCGACTGGGGCATGCCGGTCGGGCCGATGGTGCTCTCCGACGAGGTGGGGATCGACGTCGCCAACAAGGTCGCCCACATCCTGCTGGAGGCGTTCGGCGACCGCATGGCGATCCCGGCCTGGCTCGACCGGCTGCCGGAGAACAAGCGGCTGGGGGTCAAGACCCAGTCGGGCTTCTACCGCTACGAGGACCGGGAGAGGAAGGAGCCCGATCCCGCGGTCTATGCGCTGCTCGGCCTGCACCCCCGGGTGGAGAACCCGGACCCGGGCCTGATCGCCGACCGCATGGTGCTGCCCATGGTGAACGAGGCGGCGCGCTGCCTGGAGGAGCAGGTGGTGCGCAGCGCCGCCGAGCTCGATCTCGCGCTCATCTTCGGAACGGGCTTTCCGCCCTTCCGCGGCGGCCTCTGCCGCTGGGCCGACCAGGAGGGCCTCGGCCGCATCATCGCCACCCTGGAGCGCTTCGAAAGCGCCGTGGGCGAGCGCTTCCGCCCCGCGGAAGCGCTGCGGGCGACCGCGGAGGCCGGCGGGTTCTACCAGCGGTTCTCGTAGGGGCGGGGCTTGCCCCCGCCCGGGAGGGGGTAAACCCCTCCCCTACACTACACCGCCGCCACCAGCCGCGACTCGATCAGCCAGGCGACCGCCAGCCGCAGGCGGTCGGGGGCGGCGAGGCGGGAGGCCACCAGCTCGCCGAGCGAGGTGCTCGGCCGCTCGTGCAGGAGGGTCAGGATGGGCCCGAGGGGCATCTCGGGAAGATCGATCGGCTGCGTGGGCATGGTGCCGTTCGTGGCCCGCAGGCCGCGGTTCTCGGGCGGCAGCAGCTTCAGGCGCGCCTTCAGCTCGTCCTCGATCCACACCGCTTCGAGAAGCAGCCGCGACAGCGGTAGTGGCGGCGGTGGCGGCAGCGCCTCACCCTCGTCGGCGGCCATGGCCCAGGGCTCCAGGCGCAGACGGAAGCTCCCGCTGCGCTGCTTGAGGAGCGCCACGACCGCCTCCTCGCCGCAGAGCCCGTCGAGCTCCGCGGCCAGGCATCTCCCCGCCACGAAGCTCAGGCGGCCGCCGCCCGCGGGAGTGACGATCTCCAGCAGGCCGGAGGCCCCGCTGTTGGCGAGCGATCGCAGCACCTCGCTCACCGGCACCACCGCCAGCTCCCCCTGCAGCCCGGGGACCTCGGACGACCGGCGGTCCACCAGCGCCTCGACCCGGGCGAGGACCTCTTCGGGATGGAAGGGCTTGGCGACGAAGTCGTCGGCGCCCAGCCGGATGCCGCGCACCCGGTTCGACGCGTCGCCGATCGCCGACAGCATCAGCACGGGAAGCCGCTGGTTCCGCGGCTCGCTGCGCAGCTCCTCCAGCACCTCCCAGCCCGAGCGGCGCGGCATCATGACGTCCAGGACCACGGCGTCGAGCCGGTGCTCGCGCGCGAGATCTCCCACCCCGACAGGGTCGGGCGTCGCCAGCACCCGGTGGCCGGCACTCTCGAAGACGGCGGAGAGGATGCTCAGGATGTCCGGGTCGTCGTCCACCAGCAGGATGTGAGCCATGTCCGTCCCCCCAGTCGGCAAGCCGTTCAAGGCTGGCAGACGAAGATAACGAACCGCATTACGGCGGGGGCGGGAATCAGGCGGTCTTGAAGCTGTAGCCCTGCCCGCGGTGGGTGAGGACGTAGCGCGGCTTGGCCGGGTCGGGCTCGATCTTCTGCCGCACCCGGTGGACATGGACCCGCAGCGTGTCCTCGAAGACCTCCTCCATCGGCCAGACGCGGCGCAGCAGGTAGCCGGTGTCGACCGTGCGCGGCGAGCTGCGCATCAGGATGTGGAGGATCTTGGTCTCGGTGGGAGTCAGCGGGACCGCGTTGCCCTCGACCTTCGCCACCTGGCGCACGAAGTCCACGGCCAGCCGGTCGTCGACCGGGGTCTCGGCCGCCAGGGTGAAGGAGAAGTCGCCGATCCGGCGGAGCACCCGGCGCGCCCGGGCCACGAGCTCGGCCGGACGGAACGGCTTGAGGATGTAGTCCTCGGCCACGGTATCGAGGGCATTGACCACCATCGGCTCCTCGTCCACGGCGGTCAGCAGGATCACCGGCAGGTCGCAATACGCGTGGAGGCGCCGGCAGAGCTCGAGGCCGTCCATCTCGGGCATGCGGATGTCGACCATGGCGAGATGGGGCAGCCCGTTGCGCTCGATCCAGCGCAGCGCGGCCTCTCCGGATCCGCAGGTGGAGACCTCGAAGCCCGACGCCTCGAACGTCTTGCGGAGCACGTGGAGGATGTCCGGATCGTCGTCGACGCAGAGGACGCGATAGTTCAGGGATTCCTGCCTGGGAGCGCTCATGGAAGCAAGGCCCGGATTGATGACGCGCCCAATATAGCACCACCGGACGGACCGCGCCCGTAATGTCATCCGCAATCTTCGATGGCTAATCTCCTCGGGTGATGAGGCCACCCGGTCCGGGAACCTTCTGGGGAACGCACGTCCAGACCTCGCCGTTCCCGGCGGGGCTGTCCGTCGTCGTCCTGACCCTGGCCGGCCTGGGGCTCGTCCATGCCCTCGCCCTGGACCACTTCGCCGTGCCCGGCTCCCTGCGCGGCTTCCTGCTCGTGGCGCTGCCGTGGGCCGCGGGCCTTGCCGCCCTCCTGATCTCCGTGTTCGCCTGGGCCTCGTGGATGACCCGCGGCGGCGCCGCGGCCCTGCTCCTCTGCGCGCTGCTGCCGGCCGCGGGGCTCCTGGCTCTGCGCGGCACCCTGTCCACCTGGCAGGCGATCACGGACCTGGTGCCGGACGGCGGGCAGGGCATGGGCGCCGCCTGGTTCGGAGGCCGCCTGACTCTGGCCGCGGGGCTGCAGCTCGCCTGGGCCGGCCCCTGGCTGGAGCGGACCGCCGACGGATCGCGGGAGCGCAGGCTCGGCGCCGCGGTCGTCTTCCTGGCCTTGGCGCTCGCCGCCGCCTTCGGTCTCGCCAGCCTCCCGGAGCCGCCGCTCGGGGCCGGGTCCGGCGATGCCGCCATCCTGGTCCTGCTGCTCGTCGCCATGATCCCGGTGGCGCGGCTCCACCGCCGCGATCCCGGCCTGATGACGCATGCCATGCTCGTGAGCTTGGTGCCGCAGTGCGCGGCCCAGCTCGCCGCCCTGGC
>JBJMGZ010000123.1:0-3226 GCA_045807605.1 Thermoanaerobaculia bacterium
CTGCTCGCGCTGGAGGGCCATCAGCCGCGCGCCTCCACGCGGGGCAACACGGGCTTGTAGGTCAGGCGGTGCACCGGGCAGGGGCCGTAGGCCTCCAGGGCCTGGAGGTGCTCGGGCACGCCGTAGCCCTTGTGCACCTTGAAGCCGTACGCCGGGTACTGCCGATCGAGCTCGGTCATCATGCGGTCGCGCTCGACCTTGGCGAGGATGGAGGCGCAGGCGATGCCGTAGCTGATCGAGTCGCCGCGGATGAGCGGCAGGCAGGGGACGCGGAAGCCGGAGAGCGAGACCGCGTCGACGACCAGGCAGTCGGCCGCGGGCTCGAGGCCGGAGACCGCCTGGCACATGGCGCGGCGCGTGGCTTCGAGGATGTTGATGCGGTCGATCACGTCGGCGGCCACGGCCACCACGGTCCAGGCCACGGCGGTGGCGCGGATGGCCGCGGCCAGGCGCTCCCTCTCGGGGGCCGTGAGGCACTTGCTGTCGTCCACGCCGGGCACCGAGCTGCGCGGATCGGCGATGACCGCGGCGGCGACCACGGGCCCGGCGAGCGAGCCGCGGCCGGCTTCGTCGACCCCCGCCACGCGGCAGTAGCCGCAGCCGGCGAGCCACTCCTCCAGCCCGCGCATCAGGCGCAGGCGGCAGGCTTCGGCAAAGAGGTCGAGCATGCCCGCGACGGCCGGGGTCGCCCTGGTCACCGTGCTCCTTTCCCAACGACCGGGGCGCATCCCATCGAGGCCCCGGAGCTGCCCGCCAGGCCTAGGCCTTGACCTTGTCCCGGCGCTCGTCGCGGCGCTCTTCGATGCGGGCCGCCTTGCCGCGCAGGTTGCGCAGGTAGTACAGCTTGGCCCGGCGCACCTTGCCGCGCCGCATGAGCTCGACCTTGTCGATGATCGGCGAGTGGAACGGGAAGATCCTCTCGACGCCGACGCCGCCCGAGATCTTGCGGACGGTGAAGGTCTCGCGCGTGCCGCCGCCCCGGCGTCCGATGACGACGCCCTGGAACACCTGGATGCGCTCCTTGTCGCCCTCTTTCACCCGCACGTGGATGCGCACCGTGTCGCCCGGCGCGAACTCGGGCTGCTCGCCCCGCAGATACATTCTCTCGACCTGATCCAACTGGTTCATGGCTCACCTCGTCAGCTTGGCGGTGCCCTCGTCGGGAACGGTACCGCCATTATTTTCTATTCCGGAATCGCCGCGCAACCCCATGGCGGGCTCGCCCCGCCTTATCCTATCGACTGCATCTCTCTCCAACCGCTCCAGTTCCCGCCGCTGCTCCTTGGTGAGCGCCGCCTGCTCCAGCAGGTCGGGCCGCTTCTCCCAGGTGGCCCGGAGCGCCTCGCGCTCGCGCCAGCGCCGGATCGCCGCGTGGTCCCCCGAGGTCAGCACCTCGGGCACCGCGAGCCCCTCGACCACCGGCGGCCGGGTGTAGTGCGGATGGTCGAGCAGGCCCGCCCGGAAGCTGTCCTGCTCCACCGAGCCCGCCTGCTGCACCACCCCGGGCACCTGGCGCGACAGCGCCTCGATCAGCACCATGGCCGGCAGCTCGCCGCCGGAGAGCACATAGTCCCCGATCGAGATCTCCTCGTCCACGACCGTCTGCCGCACCCGCTCGTCGATCCCCTCATAGCGCCCGCACATCAGGAGCAGCTCTCCCTTGCCGGCCAGCTCGCGCACCCTGGCGTCGTCGAGCCGTCTGCCCTGGGGGGAGAGGAGGATTCTCCACTCTCCCCCGACCGCCCGGACGGCCCGGAGCCAGGGGGGCGCCGTCATGACCATTCCGCCGCCGCCGCCGTAGGGCTCGTCGTCCACGCTGCGGTGGCGGTCTTCCGTGAGCTCCCGGAGGTCGTGGACCTCGACTTCCAGGAGCCCCTTCTCGATCGCCCTCCCCACGAGGCTGGTGGCCAGGAACGGGCCGAACAGCTCGGGGAAGATCGTCAGGACCCGGACGCGCATGCTTCGAGCAGCCCCTCGGGCAGGTCGAGCTCGATCCGGCCGCGCTCCACGTCCACCTCCTTGAGGAAGCTCCGGACGAAGGGGATCGGCACCTGGCGCCCGCCGTTCGAGACGATCAGCAGAAGCCCTCCCCCGTCCTCCACCAGGTCGGACACCTCGCCCAGGTCCTGGCCGTCCACCCGGCAGCGGCAGCCGAGGAGCTGGTACCAGTAGTATGTCCCCTCGGGCGCGTCCGGGACCTCGGAGCGGTCCACTTCGAGCAGGGCGTCGCGCAGCTCCTCGGCCGTATCGCGGTCCACGGCGCCGGCGAAGCGGACGAGCGCGCCCGACTTGTGCGGCCGGCTGCTCTCCACCGTGAGGGTCCGCGCCGGCCTGCGCTCCCAGGAGGCCATCACGCGGCGGCCGGGAGCGAGGCGGTCCGGGACGTCGCTCAGGACTTCGACCACGACCTCGCCGCGCACCCCATGGGGGCGCAGCACGCGGCCGACGGCGACCCGCTCGGGCAGGTCGGCACGCCGGGCCGCCGCCGGAGCGGCGTCAGTCGTCGTCTTCCTCGAGGATTTCGAGCTCATAGCGCACACCTCGCCGGTCTTCCCGGGTCTCCAGCAGGGTGCGCAGCGCGCGGGCGGTCCTTCCCTGCCGGCCGATCACCTTGCCCAGGTCGTCCGGCGCCACGCGCAGCTCGAGCACGTTGGCGCGCCGGCCGGGGATCTCGGTGACCTCGACCTCGTCCGGCTTGTCCACCAGCAGGCGGACCAGCTCCCGGAAGTCTTCCGGCAGTTCAGGCACTCTTCTTCACCTGGGCCAGCAGCTTCTTGACCGTGGGGGACATCTGCGCGCCGCGATCGACCCAGTACTGGGCGCGGGCCGCGTCGATGTTGACCTGCGCCGGGTTCTTGGTCACGTCGTAGTAGCCGATCTCCTCGACGGACGCGGCGGTGGGCGTGTTCCGCGAGTCGGACACGACCACGCGGAAGAATGGGTTGTTCCGGGCGCCCATGCGGCGCAGCCGAATCTTCAGCATCTCTCGACCTCCAGACAGTTTCTCGTGGGAGCGCGTGGGCAGGCCGATAGCCATGCGCCCACGCGCAAAGACGGGGGAGTATACCAGGGAAAGGGGACACGGACAAACACGGACGGACACGGACCGGATGTTGGGGCGGGGCTTGTCCCCGCCCGGGAGGGGGCAAGCCCCTCCCCTACATTCTCATTCTGGCGCCCGCCCCGCCGCCCATGGCCTTCTTCAGCCACTTGCCCTGCACGCCCT
>JBJMGZ010000124.1:0-3548 GCA_045807605.1 Thermoanaerobaculia bacterium
CCGGAATGCAAGGGGATCTGCCCCACCTGCGGGGCCGACCTCAACGCCGGCGACTGCGCTTGCCAGGAGGAGACGGTGGAGCCGCGCTGGGCGGGGCTCGCGGCTCTCAAGAGCCGGCTCGACTCCGAAAGATAGAAACGCGCCCGAACCGAGAGGCCTGACTATGCCGAACCCGAAACGACGCCATTCCAAGGCCCGCCGTGACAGGCGGAGGGCCCATGACGCGCTGACGCCCCCCTCCACGTCGATCTGCGACAACTGCGGCGAGGCCAAGCTGTCCCACCGCGCCTGCGGCCATTGCGGCTACTACAACAAGCGCCTGGTGATCGAAGTCAAGGAAAACCTGTAGGACCCGCTCCGGGAGGCCGCTCCGGCCTCCCGGCTCCGTTTCACAGAACGGGTACGAAATCCCAGGGTCGAGTACAATCTCGCCCCGGGCTGGAGCTACGACTGGACGTATGCCGATCGCGGTCGACGCCATGGGGGGAGACTTCGCTCCGCAATGCGCGGTGGAGGGAGCCGTGTCGGCAGCCGTCGAGGACGGCGCCGAGGTGCTGCTCGTGGGCGACCGCGCGCGCATCGAGGCCGAGCTCGCCCGCCTCGGCAAGCGGTCCAGGCGGATCGAAGTGGTCCATGCCGAGGAGGTCGTGGGCTTGGACGAGCCCGCGATCACCCCGATCCGCAAGAAGCGCCGCTCCTCGATCCGCATCTGCGCCGAGCTGGTCAAGGAGGGGCGCGCCCAGGCCATGGTCACCGCCGGCAACACCGGCGCGGCCATGATCTCCGCCAAGATGGTCATCGGCACGGTCGCGGGCGTGGACCGCCCCGCCCTGGCCGCGGTCCTCCCCAATGCCCAGGGGCGCACCGTGCTCCTCGATGTCGGAGCCAATATCGACACCAAGCCGCGCCACCTGCGCGAGTTCGCGGTCATGGGCCATTTCTACGCCCAGGAGGTCCTCGGCACCCGGTCTCCCCGCATCGGCCTGATGTCGATCGGCGAGGAGGAGGGCAAGGGGACCGACCTCACCCGCGAGGTGTTCAAGGTGCTCAAGAACACCGGCCTCAACTTCGTCGGCAACGTCGAGGGGCGGGACGTGTTCAACGGCTCGGTGGACGTGATCGTCTGCGACGGGTTCGTGGGCAATGTGATCCTCAAGAGCGCCGAGGCCCTGGCCGAGATGATCGGCAAGATGCTGCGCGAGGAGATCGAGCGCGGCGCCCGCACCAGGGTGGGCTACCTGTTCGCCAAGCCGGCCTTCGACGCCTTCCGCAAGCGCACCGACTACTCCGAGTTCGGCGCCGCGCCGCTCCTCGGGGTCAACGGCGGCTGCTTCATCGGCCACGGGCGGTCGAGCGCCCACGCGATCCAGAACGCCATCCGCCGCGCCACGGAGTTCTCCGCCGCGCGGCTCGACCAGAAGATCCGCGACAAGGTCGCCGAGCTTCACAGCCAGGAGGCCCGGCTGCTCGCCGACAAGTCGGCCGGGCCTGCCAAGGAGACCACAGCGGGATGAAACGAGGACGGATCGTGGGCACCGGCATGTGCGTGCCCGAACGGGTGCTGACCAACGCCGACCTGGAGAGGATGGTCGACACGAGCGACGAGTGGATCCTGGCGCGCACCGGCATCCGCGAGCGCCGGATCGCCGCGCCGGACGAGTGCCTCTCGTCCTTCGCCGTCCCCGCCTCCAGGAACGCCCTGGAGATGGCCGGCCTGGAGGGCAAGGACGTGGACCTGGTCATCTGCGCCACGGTCACGCCCGACCAGCCGTTCCCCGCCACCTCGACCCGCATCCAGGACCAGATCGGCGCCAGCCGCGCCGCGGCGTTCGACCTCGCCGCCGGCTGCACCGGCTTCGTCTACGGCCTCTCGGTCGCCCAGCAGTTCCTGCAGACCGGGTGGGCGAAGACCGCCCTCGTCATCGGCGGCGAGGTGCTCTCGAAGATCGTCGACTGGAAGGACCGCAACACCTGCGTGCTGTTCGGCGACGGCGCCGGGGCCGTGGTGCTGCGGGCCGAGGAAGGCGACCATGGGCTCCTCGGCACCGCCCTGCGCAGCGACGGCTCGCTCGCCGGCCTGGTCGAGCTTCCCGGCGGCGGCAGCCGCGAGCCGCACAGCCAGGAGACGCTGGGCAACGGGCGCAACTTCCTCAAGATGCGCGGCAGCGAGACCTTCAAGATCGCCGTGCGCTCCATCGCCGAGATCAGCGACGAGGCGCTCACGAGCTGCGGCCTCGGGCACCGGGACGTCACCTGGTTCATCCCCCACCAGGCCAACCGCCGCATCATCGACGCGGTGGGCCAGCGCCTGGAGGTCCGGGAGGGGCACACCTACATCAACGTCGACCGCTTCGGCAACACGTCGGCGGCCTCGATCCCGATCGGCCTCGACGAGCTGAACCGCGGCGGGCGCATCCAGCCCGGCGACATCCTCCTCTTCTCGGCTTTCGGCGCCGGCCTCACCTGGGGGGCCGCGGTGGTGCGCTGGTGAGCGTCGGGTTTGTTTTTCCGGGCCAGGGATCCCAGAAGGTCGGGATGGGCCGCGCCTGGGCGGACGTGTCCGAGGAGGCACGGAAGACCTTCGAGGAGGCCGACGAGGTCCTCGGCTTCCCGCTCTCCCGCCTCTGCTGGGAAGGGCCGGAGGAGGAGCTCGGCCTGACCACGAACACCCAGCCGGCCCTGCTCGCCACGTCGATCGCCATCTATCGCGCGCTGCCAGCGCAGGGCCTCTCCGTCGAGCCGGTCGATATCGCCGCGATGGCCGGGCACAGCCTGGGCGAGTACTCCGCCCTGGTGGCGGCGGACGCTCTCGACTTCGCCGATGCGCTCCGCCTGGTCCGCCGGCGCGGCGAGCTCATGCAGGAAGCCGTGCCGGTCGGCGTCGGCGCCATGGCCGCCTTCATCGGCCTGGATGACCAGGCGGTGGCCGCCCTCGCCGAGGACGCCTCGCAAGGCGAGATCTGCGCCGTGGCCAACTACAACAGCCCGGGCCAGACCGTGATCGCCGGCCACAAGGCCGCGGTGGACCGCGCCGTGGCCATGGCGAAGGAGCGCGGGGCGCGCAAGGCCACCCTCCTGGCGGTCTCGGCTCCGTTCCACTCGCCGCTGATGCGGCCGGCCCGCGAGGGCATGGCCGCCGAGCTGGCGAAGGTGACGTTCCGGGCTCCCCGGGTGCCGGTCGTGGCCAACGTGGACGCGGCCCCGGTGAACACCGGCGACGACGCGCGGGACGCCCTGGTGCGCCAGATCGACGGCCCGGTGCGCTGGGTCGAGTCGGTGACCTGGATGGCGCAGAATGCCGGCGTCGGCACGTTCCTGGAGATCGGCCCGGGCAACGTGCTCACGGGCCTGAACCGCAGGATCGCCACCGGCACCGTCTGCGCCAGCCTGAGCGATCCCGAGCAGCTCGGAAAGTACCTGGCCCTGGTGGAGGACACTGATGTTCAAGCTTGACGGCAAGACGGCCCTGGTGACCGGAGCCTCCCAGGGGATCGGCGAGGCCATCGCCCGCCGGCTCGCGGAGCAGGGAGCGCGGGTGGTGCTCGCGG
>JBJMGZ010000125.1:0-7615 GCA_045807605.1 Thermoanaerobaculia bacterium
GGTGCGCATGCTGGTGGCCCTGCAGGACTTCCGGCATGCGGTTGCAAACGAGGTGGACGTGGAGGAGGCCGCTCGGAAGGCGGTGGAGCTGATCCGCAAGCCGGGAGCGATCCTCACCAAGCTTTAGTCCTTTCGTCCGAGGCCCGTCCGAGGCCAATACTGGCTCCGGACTTTTCAGAAGGGGAAGCAGCATGAATCAGTACCCGATGTTGACGTTCAAACCCACGCAGGAGCCCATCCCTGACGCGCTCGACCGGCTGGAGCTGAAGCCGGAGCGGGTGCAGGAGGAGATGGCGCGGCAGCTCGGCTGGGCGAAGCGCGAGGGGATGCTCGGCATCCACCGCGCCCGCAAGTTCGCCAGCTACCTGGAAGCGGAGGCGTACGTCGCCTTCGTCTTCAGGATGGCAGCGCACCGCCGGCAGCCGGTGACGGCGAGCCAGAGCGGCGCCAAGGTGAGCATCACGCTCACGGGCCGCCCCGGCAGCCACCGCACCGCCGGAATCACCAAAGCCGTCTACGACCTGGCCTGTGTGCTGGGTTAGGACGAGAACCAGAAAGGAAGAATGAACATGGCGACAAGCTCACGCGCCGGCCTCCTCGACGAGTGCCGGGTCACTCTCAATGTCATGGACGTGCATGACGCCGACTTCGAGCACGTGCAGGAGGACCGCGACCTGCTCGCGGCCATCGTCGCGAAGATCGACGAAGCGGACCTCCGGCAGAAGCACCACAAGGGCCAGTTCCAGCAGGCGAGCCGGGACCTGGACCAGCTCACGTCGCTGGCCCGGGACATGATCCTGCGTCTCAAGAACTCGGTCCGTGCGCGCTACGGAAACTCGGCCGAGAAGCTGGCGGAGTTCGGTCTCAACCCGCGGCGCCCGGTCCGGGGCGCCAAGAGCACGAAGGAGGACGTGAAAAAGCCGCCTGAGACGGGCCCTATCCCGCCGCAGACGGCCGACTCCGGGACCGATAGCACGACCCAGAAGTAGACAGCAGTATACCGTGAAGTCTCTCGGGGGGCGCGCAGGCGCCCCCCTCTCTTTTTCAGGAGGCCTCGTGGACCTCGCGCGCGGCGCGGTTGCCGGATTCCAGCGCTCCTTCCAGGGTGCGGGAGAGCCAGGAGGTGTGCTCGCCGGCGAAGTGGAGGCGGCCCTCGGCCTTGGCGAGCTCCGGCACCCAGGCGGTCATCTGCCCCGGCTTCCACCAGGGATAGCCGCCGCCGGCCCACGGGTCGGTATGCCAGGCGTAGGACGCGCCGGCCTCGTAGTGGCCGCGGAACCCGGGATGGACCTTCTCGATCTCCGCCAGCGCGAAGGCGAGACGGGCCGGCTCGTCCAGCCTGCCGGCGCTCAAGGCGTGCTCCCCCTTCATGTGGCACTCGAGCACAGCCCGCGGCCCCGCGTCCTCGGAGCGGACGAACGGATGCTCGGAGACCAGGTCGATCGGCAGATCGGTCGAGGCGCTGCCGGCTTCTCCCCGGTCCGCCCAGAACCGCTTCCGCGATTGCAGGTAGATGCGCGTCACCGGCGCGTACTCCAGGCTGTCGAGGATGCGGCGCGTGGCTTCCGGCAGCGCGGGAGCGAAGGCGATCTTCCGCGCCACCGGCGCGGGCACGGTGCAGACCAGGCGGTCCGCGGAGAGCTCCTGCCGGGCGCCCCCCTGCTCGAACACGGCGCGGACGCCGCCGGCGCCCTGCTCGACGGCCACGAGCGGCGCGCCGTAGAGGATGCGCTCCCGCAGGGTCTTGGCGAAGGCCTGCGCCAGCAGGTCGGTGCCGCCCTGGATCACGTAGCTCTTCTGGCCCAGGAGGAACAGGCCCACGTCCGAGACCAGGCGGTGGAACGCGGAGAGCTCCCGCCAGCCGTGCCCCCACCAGACGCCGTCGCTCAGCAGGTCGATGGCCTCGGACGAGGCGCCCTGCTTCGTCAGCCAGTCCGCGAGCGTCAACCGGTCCCACTCCTGGAACGCGTCCGGACGCCAGGCGGGATCTCCCATATCGCCGACATTGCCCAGCTTCTCGGCCGCGGAGAAGTACTTCACGATCAGTTGCCCGAGCCCCAGCCCCTGCTCGCCGGCGGCGAGCTTGTAGGGCCAGTCGGGCTTCTCCCCCGGCGCGAGCGCGAAGCGCCGGCCGCGCAGGTGGAACACGGGCTTGCCGCGCGGGCCGAGCGGCGCCGCGGAGAGCCCGAACGCCTTGACGTAGCGCACCATGTGCCGGAAGGCGTCGGAGTAGCTGATGGCTCCGGCCTCGGCATAGAGCCCGTCGGAGAACGGGCTGCGCAGGGTGTGGACGCGTCCGCCGGGCCGGCTCCGGGCTTCGAGCACGGTGACGTCGTGGCCGAGCTGCGCGAGCTCCCAGGCGGCGGCGAGCCCGGCCAGGCCCGCTCCGACCACGATCACCTTCTTGGGCCTCGAGGCGGTCATTGCGAGCGCCATGCGGGGGAACCCCGGGAGAGCCGCGAGCGCGGGCAGCGTCAGCGCGGCATGCTTCAACAGGTCACGGCGGGTCAGGTCCATCGCAGACTCCTGGTTTCCGGGGGCGGCGTCCGGGGCAGGCCCCCCAAAGACCCTACCATGCACCCTTTGCAGTGATGGAGGTCGTAGATGCTGCAAAGACTTTTTGAAGAACGGGCGGCCCGCGCTCCCGGCGATCTCGCTGTGGCGGCGGGGGAGGAGCGGGTCACCTACGCCGAGCTGGAGGCCCGCGCCAACCGGCTCGCCCGCCACCTGCGCCGGCTCGGCGTCGGTCCCGAGGTCCGGGTCGGGCTCTGTGTCGAGCGCCGCGCCGGCATGGTGGCGGCGATGCTGGGCATCCTCAAGGCGGGCGGCGCCTACGTGGCCCTCGATCCCGCCTATCCCGGCGAGCGCCTGGCGGGCATGATCGAGGACAGCGGGGCGGAGATCCTGCTGGCCGAGCCGCGCACCCTCGGCGCCCTGCCGGCCGGGGACCGCCGCATCGTCCTGCTCGGCGACTCCGGGGCGGATGACGGGGCGGATGAGGGGGCGGATGCCGGCCGTCCGGAGGTCCGGATCGATCCGGAGAACCTGGCCTATGTCGTGTTCACCTCGGGCTCGACCGGCCGCCCCAAGGGGGTGGCGGTCCCGCATCGCAGCGCCGCGGCCCTCGTGGGCTGGGCCCTGGAGACGTTCACGCCCCGGGAGCTGGCCGGCGTGCTGGCCTCCACCTCGCTCTGTTTCGACCTGTCGGTCTTCGAGGTCTTCGCCCCCTTGAGCGCGGGGGGAACGGTGATCGTGGCCGCCGACGCGCTGGAGCTGCCCGCGCTGCCGGCCGATCCGCCGGTGACCCTGCTCAACACGGTGCCCTCGGCCGGAGCGGAGCTGCTGCGCGCCCGCGGGATTCCCTCCTCGGTGCAGGTGGCCTGCTTCGCGGGCGAGGCGCTGCCCGCGGTTCTGGTGGAAGGGGTCTACCGGACGACCGCGGTGCGCCGGGTGTTCAACCTCTACGGTCCGTCCGAGGACACGGTCTATTCGACGGCCGCCTGCGTCGAGCCCGGCTCTCCGGCGCCGCCCATCGGCCGGCCCATCCCGGGCACCCGGGCCTGGGTGGACCCGGAGGGCGAGCTGTTTCTCGGCGGCCTGGGCCTCGCCCGCGGCTACCTGGGCCGGCCGGACGCGACGGCCGAGCGCTTCGTCCCCGATCCGTGGAGCGGCGAGCCGGGGGCCCGGCTCTACCGCACCGGCGACCTGGTGCGCGAGCTCCCGGACGGCGAGCTGCTCTACCTCGGGCGCGCCGACCAGCAGGTCAAGCTGCGCGGCTTCCGCATCGAGCCGGGCGAGATCGACGCCGCGCTGCTGCGGCACCCGGCGGTGCGCGAGGCGGTCACGGTGGCGCGCCAGGGGAGCCTGGCGGCGTACGTGGTCCTGGACGAGCCCGCGGGCGCCGCCGAGCTCAGGAGCTTCCTCGGCCGCTCGCTGCCGGAGCCGATGATCCCCGCGGCCTTCCACCGGCTGGAGGCGCTCCCGCGCACGCTCAACGGCAAGGTGGACCGCAACGGCCTGCCGGAGACGGCCGAGCTGCTGCCGGAGGAGGGAGGAGAGGCCTCGCCGGCCTTGCTGGACATCTTGTCGGTACTCTGGGCCGAGGCGCTGGAGGTGGAGCGCGTCGAGCCTCATGACGACCTCTTCGCCCTGGGAGCGCGGGCGCCGCAGGCCGCCTGGGTGCTCGCCCGGGTGCGCGACCTGCTCGGCGTGTCGCTGCCGGAGCGGGCGCTCTCCGCGGCTCCGACCGTGGCCGGCCTCGCCCGGGCGCTGGAGGCGAGGCGACCGGCGAGGCTGGCGGCCGAGCCGGAACCGCCTCTGGTGCCGGTGCCGCGCGAGGGCGCTCTGCCTCTTTCGCTCGCCCAGCAGCGGCTCTGGTTCCTGGAGCGGCTGCGGCCCGGCGAGCCGACCTACAACGAGCCCGCCGCTCTGGACCTCCGCGGCCCGGTCTCCATTCCCCGCCTGGAAGCGGCGCTGTCGGAGCTGGTGCGACGGCACGAGGCGTTCCGCTGCCGCTATGGCGAGCGGGACGGCGAGCCGTTCCAGGAGGCCTGTCCGCCGGTTCCTGTCCCCCTGCCGGTCGTGGATCTGCCGTTCGAGCCGTTCGAGGAGGAAGCGCAGAGGATCGTCGACGAGGAGGTCCGCCGCCCGTTCGACCTGGCCCGGCCGCCTCACCTGCGGGCGCTGCTGATCCGGGGAGCGGAGAGGCACGTGCTCGTCCTCACGGTCCATCACCTCGCCTATGACGGCCGGTCGCGGCTCCTCCTCTTCGAGGAGCTGGACGCGCTCTACGCCGGGCGCCCGCTGCCCCCGCCGGGCCTCCAGCCCGCGGACTTCGCGGCCTGGGAGCGCCGGGCCTGGCGCGGGGTGCCGGCCGGGCGGCTGGCCCCCGTGCTGGCGAGGCTCCTGGAGATGGAGCCGTTGGAGCTGCCCGCGGACCGGCCCCGTCCCGAGGACCCCTCGTCCGCCGGGGCCACGCTGCGGTTCGTGGTGCCGCCGTCCGCGGTCGTCCGGCTGCGCGCCCTGGCCCGGGAGGAGGGCTCCAGCCTCTTCCGGCTGTTGCTGGCTGCCTTTGCCGCTCTGCTCGGGCGGATGGCCGGCCGGGATCGCGGGACCGTGGGCACCACCGCCGCCACCCGCCGGCCCCAGGTCGAGGACGCGATCGGCTTCTTCATCAACCTCCTGCCCCTGCCGCAAGACCTCTCGGGCCGGCCCACCCTGCGCCAGCTCCTGGCCCGCTCGCGGGAGCTGGTGGATGCGGCGCTCGCCCTCCGCGAGCTGCCCTACCAGCGGCTGGCGGCGGTGCGGCCCGGCGGCGATCTCTTCCGCGTCCTGTTCCAGATGCCGCGCATGCCGCGATTGTTGCTGGAGGGGCTGGAGGCGGCCTGGCGGCCGGTGGACACCGGCACGGCCAAGTTCGACCTGGAGACCACCCTGACGGAGCACGGCGGCGCGCTCGACGGCTTCTGCCAGTACCGCACGGAGGTCCAGGACCGCGCCACCGTGGCCGCGTTCGCCGCCCGCTTCCAGGCGCTCCTGGAGAGCCTGGACCCCGACGTCCCGCTGGCGGACCAGGCTCCTCTCCGGGAAGCGGAGCGGCGCCAGGTGGCGGAGCGCCGCCGGGCCCGCAGGCAGGCCGTGGTGCCGGAAAAGCCCGCGACGGCCGCCGAGGAGCGGATCGCCCGGGTCTGGGCCGAGGTGCTGGGGCTGGAGTCGGTGGGCCGGCGCGACAACTTCTTCCACCTGGGCGGGCACTCGCTGCTGGCGGCGCGGGTCCTCGCCCGCGTCCAGGAGATGTTCGGAGCCCGGCTCCCGGTGCGCGCGCTGTTCCAGGCTCCGACCGTCGAGACGCTCGCCGAGGCGGTGCTCGCGGCCGAGGGAGCGGAGGCGCCTTCACCGCTGCTCGCCGTCCCGGGTCCCGGCCCGCACCCGGTCTCCTTCGGCCAGGAGGCCCTCTGGCTGGTGAGCCGGATGGAGCCGGACGGTCCGCTCTACAACATCCCTCTCGCGTACCGGCTGCGGGGCGCGCTGGACCGTCCCGCCCTCGCGCGGAGCCTCCGCGAGGCCGCCCGGCGCCACCCGGTGCTGCGCTCCCGTTTCGTGGAGATCGAAGGCCAGCCCGCGCAGGAGGTGGCGGTCCCGGAGCTGGACGTGCCCTGGATCGACCTGTCCGCCCTGCCTTTGCCCGGGCCGGAGCTGGAGCGGCTGCTGCGCGAGGAGGCCGCCACCCGTTTCGACCTGTCGCGAGGCCCGCTGGCGCGTGCCCGGCTCGTGATCCTGGGGGAGGGGGACCACGCCCTCCAGGTCACCGTGCACCACACGGCTTTCGACGGCTGGTCCCAGGGGGTGCTGGAGCGGGAGGTCTCCGCTCTCTACCGCGGCGAGGAGCCGTCCGCTCCCGCCCTGCAGTACTCGGACTTCGCCCGCTGGCAGCGAGACCGGCTCCAGGGCGGCCTGCTGGAGCGTCTCCTTGCCTGGTGGCGCCAAGAGCTGGCCGGAGCTCCCGCCGTCCTGGAGCTGGCCACGGACCGCCCGCGCCCGGCGGTGCGCCGGTCCCGCGGCGCCTGGATGCGGCGTCCGCTGCCATCCGGGCTGCCCGGGCAGGTGCGCGCCCTCTCGCGGGCCGAGGGAGCGACGCCGTTCCTGGTCTGGCTGGCCGCCTTCCAGGCGCAGCTCCATCGGGCGACCGGGCAGGACGACGTCCTGGTGGGCGCCCCCGTGGCGAGCCGCCACCGTCCCGAGCTGGAGGGGCTGATCGGCCTGTTCGTGGACACGGTCGTCCTGCGCGGCCGCTGCGCAGCCCGCTTTGCAGGAGATACCACCTTCCGCGGGCTGCTCGCCCGCACGCGGGAGACGGCGCTGGCCGCGTTCGCCCACCAGGATCTGCCGCTGGAGCGGCTGGTCGCGGAGCTGCGCCCCGAGCGCAGCCTGTCACACAACCCGCTGTTCCAGGTGATGTTCGCGCTCCAGAACACCCCGCCGGAGGGGCTCGCCCTGGGGATCGGGTCGACTCCCGTCGATCCCGGCCCGGCCACGGCCATGTTCGATCTGACCCTGACCGTGGAGGACACCGTGGAGGACCAGTCGGTCGCGCTGGAGTACGACGCCGACCTGTTCGACGCCGCCACCGCGGAGTCGCTCCTGGACGCGTTCCTGGCGATGGTGGGGGGAGGGGTAGCCGATCCAGGACAACACATCTCCGAGATTGTCCTTTCCGTCCCCCTCTCCCGCGAAGCGGGGGAGGGCAGGGGAGGGGGCTCCCTTCTGTCCCTGATCGACTCCCACGATCCCGAAGCCGTGGCGCTCTCCATGGGCGATCGGGAGCTGACCTACGGCGAGCTGGACCGGGAGAGCGACCTCCTCGCGCGGAGCCTGCGCGGGATGGGCGTCGGCCCCGAGGTGGTGGTCGGAGTCTGCCTGGAGCGCTCGCCGGAGCTGGTCGTGGCGATGCTCGCAGTCTGGAAGGCCGGCGGAGCGTATCTGCCTCTCGATCCGGCGCTGCCGGAGGAGCGGCGCGCTTACATTTTGGAGGATTCAGGCGCTCGCGCCGTGATCGGCAGGGATGTAGGGGAGGGGCTTGCCCCCTCCCGGGCGGGCGGAGATCTCCAGATCAAAT
>JBJMGZ010000126.1:0-2817 GCA_045807605.1 Thermoanaerobaculia bacterium
GCGTCCACCGAATCGTTGACCCCCTTGAGCAGCACGGTCTGGCAGCCCAGCGGGATACCGCCGTCGGCGAGGCGGTCGCAGGCTTCGGCCACTTCCGGCGACAGCTCGCTGGCGTGGCAGAAGTGGAGCGACAGCCAGACCCGGTGCTTGCGTAGAACCCGCACCAGCTCGGGCGTGATGCGCTGCGGCAGAAAGCCGGGGATGCGCGTGCCGATGCGCAGGAGCTCGATGTGCGGGATGGCGCGCAGCCGTCCCAGGAGCTGATCGAGCGTGGCGTCCGACATGAGGAGCGGATCGCCGCCCGACAGCAGCACGTCCCGGATCTCGGTGTGCTCCTGGAGATACCCGAGGGCCGCCTCGACGCGGCGGCCGAGCGGCTCGAGCTCGCCCTGGCTGACCAGCCGGCTGCGCGTGCAGTACCGGCAGTAGGCCGCGCAGGTGTCGAGCACGAGGAAGAGGACGCGGTCGGGGTAGCGGTGCACGAGCCCTTCGACCACCGTATCGTTGTCCTCGCCGCAGGGATCGGCCATGTCGTCCGGGCTGACGATCAGCTCGGAGTCCTGGGGAACCACCTGCAGGCGCAGCGGGCAGCCGGGGTCCAGCGGATCGATCAGCGACGCGAAATGGGGCGTGATCGCGACGGAGAACTTCTCGCTCGCCAGGATCAGGCCGCGGCGCTCTCCGTCGGTGAGCCGGAACAGCTTCTCGAACTGGTCGAGCCGGGTGATCCGGCGGCGCATCTGCCAGCGCCAGTCGTTCCAGTGCTCAGGCTGGTAGCGCTCTCCGAAAAGCGAACAGATCTCGTCGCGGCGGAGAGTTTCGGTTTCGAGCGAGGCGAAAGCCTCTCGCTTCATCTCGGGTTTCCTCCCAGGAAACAGGGTGAAACGGTTGATGGAGCGACCCGTGGCGGGACGGTCTCACAAGGGACAGCCCGCCAGGATCGATCACCCGGCAGAAAAGCCCCGCAGGGCTCGGTGGTCATGATGGGGTTACGTTAGGCCTTGAGTACGGCACCGCTCACGAGGATCGTGCGCCAGCGCCGGGGCCAGAGTTGAGGGGGTTTGGACGCGAAAAGGCGAAACGCTGCCCGACGACCCGCGCCGGACAGCCGCAGAGGCCGCGATGTCAGGGGTACTCGGAGGTTGGTCGGGGGCCACGTCTACGTCCACGATCTTTACGATAGCGGACTTCTCCCTCATGTCAAGAGGGAATTTCACCCCGATTGCGTCCAGACGCCGGATGGTTTTGTCCCGGCTCCCGCGGGCCGGCTAGAATAGCCGGCCATGAGCGACCATCAGCCGACCCTTTTCGACAAGATCCTGTCGGGAGAGATCCCGAGCTACAAGGTGTACGAGGACGAGCACGTGTTCGCCTTCCTGGACATCGGCCCGCTCTCGGACGGCCACACGCTGGTGATCCCCAAGGAGCGCAAGGCGCAGCTCCACCAGCTTTCGGACGAGTCGGCCGCGGCCATCGGGCGGGCGCTCCCCCGGCTCTGCCGCGCCGTGATGCGGGCGACCGGCGCCACGGCCTACAACGTCCTCCAGAACAACGGCCCGGAGGCGCACCAGGTCGTGATGCACGTCCATTTCCACATCATCCCCAAGTTCGGTGACGAGGGGCTGGGCATCCGCTGGCCGGCCCGCAAGCTCTCCGAAGCGACCGCCCGCGACCTGCTGGAGCGGATGCGCAAGGCGCTCGAAAGCTGATGCGGGCCGTCGAGCTCGGCGGGTTTGGGCTGGACAATCTGGTGCCGGTGGAGCGCCCCGATCCGCGCCCGGGATTCGGGCAGGTCCTTCTCAGGATGCGCGCCGCTTCGCTGAACTACCGCGACCTGCTGACCGTCCAGGGCAAGTACAACCCCAGGCAGAAGCTCCCGCTGATCCCCTGCTCGGACGGCGTGGGCGAGGTCGTGGAGCTCGGCGAGGGCGTCACCCGCGTCCGGATCGGGGACCGGGTCTGCCCGATCTTCGCCCAGCAGTGGCTCGCCGGCGAGCCGACCCGCGAGAAGGCGCGCTCGACGCTCGGAGGTCCGCTGGACGGCACCCTGGCCGAGCTGATGGTGGTGGACCAGGAGGGGCTCGTCAGGGCGCCGGACCATCTCACGGACGAGGAGGCGGCGAGCCTGCCCTGCGCCGCCGTGACCGCCTGGAGCGCGCTGACGGCTGCCGGAGTCCAGGCAGGGGACACGGTGCTGGTCCAGGGGACCGGCGGCGTGTCGCTCTTCGCCCTCCAATTCGCGAAGGTAATAGGCGCGCGGGTGATCGCCACTTCCAGCAGCGATGACAAGCTCGCCCGGGTCCGGGCGATAGGGGCCGCCGAAACGATCAACTACCGCGAGACGCCGGACTGGGGGGTGAGGGCGAAGGAGCTGACCGGGGGAGCAGGAGTCGATCTCGTGGTCGAGGTGGGAGGCGCGGGCACCCTGGATCAGTCGCTGCGGGCCGTCCGCTTCGGCGGAGCGATCAGCCTGATCGGCAACCTGGCCGGAATCGATGCCCAGGTGCGGCTGACGTTGATCTTCATGCAGCACGTCCGCATGCTGGGCATCTTCGTCGGCCACCGCGAGAGCTTCGAAGCGATGAACCGCGCGATCGCGGTCCATGGCCTCCGCCCTGTGGTGCATCGGGTGTTCCCGCTGGAGGAAGCCCGCGCCGCGTTCGAGCTGATGGCGGCGGGGGGGCACTTCGGGAAGATCTGTATCCGGATTTGAGGGCATGCCTCCCCCCCACTGTAGAGACGCCCCGTGGGGCGTCTCCTGGACCACCACCGATCCTTCGGAAAACAACCGGATCAAACGCGGATTGGCCGTGGTCT
>JBJMGZ010000127.1:0-3732 GCA_045807605.1 Thermoanaerobaculia bacterium
CACGCCGCGCAGGCGGGCGCCCTCTTCGAGGCGCTTGAGCGTCTCCGCCTTCTTCTTCTCCAGCTCCTTTTCGAGCACGGCCTTCCTCGACAGGACGATGTTGTTGCGCCGGCGGTCGAGGCTGATGACCTTGAACTCCAGCTCGAGGCCGCGCAGCGACTCGAGGTTCTTGACCGGCTTGATGTCGACGAGCGAGCCGGGCAGGAAGGCGCGCAGACCCACGTCGACGGTCAGACCGCCCTTGATGCGGTCGGTGACCCGGCCCTTGATGATGCGGCCATCCTTGTAGGCCTTCTCCACCTCGGTCCAGCGGCGCATGCGCTGCGCCTTGGTGCGGGACAGCAGGACATGGCCTTCGAGGTCCTCGGTCTTCTCGAGGAGGACGTCGACCTCCTCGCCTTCGGAGACCGTGACGTTGCCGTCGCGGTCGAGGAACTCCTCGATCGGGACGAGACCCTCCGACTTGTATCCCACGTCGATGATCACCGAATTGCTGGTGATCCCGATGACTCGACCGGGGACGATCTCACCCTCGGTGAGATTGCGCATGCTGTCGTCGTACATTTCGAGGAGCTTCTGGTACTCCTCCCTGGAAAGCTCCTCGTCGGACTCGGCCGTCATCGGCGGCTGGTCCATTTGTTCAGTGACCGGCATAAAAGACGTTCCTCCTTGGGCGTGGATTCAGGCTCGCGGGCCTGTGCCCCCGCGGACGGGGGGCTGCGAGTTCCGCTTAACTCTTTGGAAACTCGGGCCTTTGAGTATAGGGGCGCCACGCCGTCCTGTCAACGCAGCCGCCGCGCCAGGATGTCCGTGTCGAAGAGCGGCGGGTAGGAGGTCCAGACCACGGCCCCGCCTGCCGGGCCGAACGCGACCGCAGCATCCACAAGAGTGCCGTCGAAACGCTGGTTGACCTGCCGCTCGGCGCCCGCGACCGCGCCGGTGGCGCTCACCTCGCGTAGGAGGACCCCTGCGCCGACCGCCCAGACGACGGCGAAGCCCGCGTCCGTGGCCGCCGCCCGCGGGTCTCCGAAGAGGGTCGGGGTCTCACCGACCAGGAAGGCCGGCCCGAGGAAGCGGTCCGCGGCGTCGAGCAGCCGGGCATGGACGCGCCCGACGTCGGCCCCATCGAGCCACGTGACGAGAACCGTGCCGTCCGCGTGGACCGCGAGGGAGGGATGGCGCTGCGGATGGCCGGTCGTATCCGGCTCGTTGACCTGCAGCTCATCCCCGAGCGGCCGGCCGTCGAGGTCGAAGCGCCGGAACAGGGCCTCGCCGAACCCTTCTTCGAGCTCGCTCGTCCAGGTGCAGACGATCTCCTCGCCCCGGCTCACGGCGCACTCCGGGAGCCGCTGGTCGCCGTCCGGGTCCGCGTTCAGCATGACCCGCCCGCCGGCAGGCACGCCGTTGCGGGTGAAGCGCCGGCCGTAGAGGTCGCGCGAGGCGATCTCGGGATCCTCCAGGGTCCAGGCCACGAAGAAGCCGCCGTCGGGGAGGAGGGTGACGGCCGCGGGCTCGCCCGCACTCGCCTGGGCGGCGGAACCCACGAGCCGCGGCTCGCCGATCGCCTGTCCGCCGGCGGTGTAGCGGGAGGCGTAGACCTCGACCCGCTTGCCGCCGGCCGCGACCCGGTTCCAGACCACGACGAAGGAGCCGTCCGGCCGCACGGCCACGGCGGGAGCGGCCTGCCGACCTTCGCCCAGGCGGCTCACTCGGAGCTCGCCGCCCTGCGGCTTGCCGTTGGCGCGGTAGCGCCGCACCCGGATGCGGCCCCGGTCCGAACTCTCCCAGACCACGACGAAGCTGCCGTCGGCGGCCACCCCGACGTCCGGGCGGATCTGCCTGCCCAGGGTCTGGTTGACGGGGATCTCGCGGCCGACCGGCACCTGGGCTGCAAGCGGGGCGGCCGCGAGGGCCAGGAGGACGAAGAGGACCGGGGGCAGGCGTCTCATGGCTTTGCTCCTTTCCTGTCCTGTGTTTACGGCCGCCGCCACCGGAACGTCGGGTGAGGGCTGTCAATGAGGAAGACTGTGACCTCTTGGGATAGAATGTGGTCGCGGGAAGGAGGATGGCATGTCCAGCACGGTCGGGATCCGGGAGCTCAAGGCAAAGCTGAGCCGCTATGTGGAGCAGGTCAAGGCCGGTGACACGGTGACCATCACGGAGCGGGGCAGGCCGGTCGGACGGATCGTACCGGTTCAGCCGACACTCGAAGACAAGCTGCAGCAGCTTGCCGAAGCGGGCATGCTCTCCTGGAGCGGTCGGAAGCTGGAGCCCAGGGTGCCCTCGATCCGGCCGCGCGGGGGACGCACCGTCTCTGAGCTGCTCATCGAGGACCGCGGTTGATCGGCTATCTGGATTCCAGCGCCCTAGTACGTCGTCAACCTGGAATTGGCAGGACACGCTTTCCTGGGACCGCTGGCGTCCCGCCGGCATCCTCAAGACATTGGGCCGCAGGCCCGGCCTTACCTGCGGAGAGCAACGAGTATTGCCGGCGTTCCGCCAATTTCTCCGGACATGCCGGCGAGACGCCAGCGATCCCAGGGAAAAACGTGATTCGGCAAGGTTCAACGTCCAATTGACGACGCTCTAGGGAGCAACACTCAAAGCCGCCCGGATCTCCCCGCGCACGCTCTCGTCCTCCTCTCTGCTCCAGGCCTCCTCCAGAGCCTGCCGCGCCTCGGGCGTGTCGATCCGGGCGAGCGCCCAGGCCGCGTGCTCGCGCACCACCGGCTCCCCCTCCTCCAGCGCCTCGGCGAGCGGCGCCACGTAGCGGGGATTGCGGCGGTTGCCCATGGCCACGGCCGCGTTCCGCTGGAGCCCCTCGAGCTTCGCCCGCTTCATGGGGCTGCCGCGGAAGCGCTCCACGTACTCGCCGCGGGAGAGCCGGAGCAGCCCGGCGAGATCGAGCTCCCGCCGCGCCTCGGGCAGGCGCAGCTCGGGATGGTCCGCGCCTTCCGGCACGGTGTTCCAGGGGCAGACCTCCTGGCAGATGTCGCAGCCGAAGACCCAGTCCTCCACCATCTCGCGGGCGGCGGGCGGCAGGGCTCCCCGGTGCTCGATGGTCCAGTAGCTGATGCAGCGGTTGCTGTCGACCCGGTAGGGCTCGGCGAGGGCGTTGGTCGGGCAGGCCTCCAGGCAGCGGGTGCAGCTCCCGCAGAGGTCGGCGAGGGGGACGTCCGGCGACAGGTCGAGGGAGAGGAACAGCTCGCCCAGGAGGAACCAGGAGCCCGCCTGCGGGTGGAGCAGGTTCGTGTTCTTGCCCACGGCCCCGAGGCCGGCCCGCGCCGCGAGCTCGCGCTCCAGGACCGGGCCGGTATCGACATACCGCCGCGACACGGTCCCCGGGAACGCCGCCGCGATCCGGTCCTCCAGCGCCTTGAGGCGCTCGCCCATGACGTCGTGGTAGTCCCGCCCCCGGGCGTAGCGGGCGACCCGCGGCCAGAGGTCGTCGTCCGGGTCGGGCTCGCAGTCAAGAGGATGGTATTGGAGGGCGACGCAGAGAGCGCTCCGGGCGCCGGCCACGACCCGGGCCGGCTCCAGCCGGGCCTCCACCCTCTTCTCGAACCAGCCCATTCCCGCCTGGTCCCCACGCGCCAGCCAGCGCAGGAACGCCTCCCCGTTGAGAGATGGCTCCAGCCCCGCCACCCCGGCGCGGTCGAACCCGGCTTCGATCGCCCAGGACTTGAGGAGGTCGGCGGTGGCATCCATGGCTGTGATCATAACGGCGTGCGG
>JBJMGZ010000128.1:0-14619 GCA_045807605.1 Thermoanaerobaculia bacterium
GGGCGAGCGACGGCACGCGCGAGGGGACGCGGCTGGTCGAGGACATCATGCCCGGGGAGGCCGGCTCCGATCCGCGCGAGCTGACCGCGTTCCAGGGCAGGCTCTGGTTCGTGGCCGACGGTCCCTCCGGCCGCGCGCTCTGGACGAGCGACGGCACCGCGGCGGGCACGGTGGCGGTGGCGGCCCCGGGCCTGCCGCATGCGTTCGCCCTGCTCACCGTCCACGCTGGCCGCCTCTGGTTCTTCGCGGACGACGGCGAGCACGGCCTGGAGCTGTGGTCGAGCGACGGCACCGGGGCCGGCACGAAGCTGGCCGTGGATCTCGACCCCGGGTTCGGCTCCTTCGACGCCCGCGTCCTGGTCTCGCTCGGCGGCCGGCTCGTCCTCTCCGGCTTCGGGGAGGGGCTGTGGGCCACGGACGGCACGCCCGCGGGGACCGCGAAGATCCACGAGCAAGGGATCGAGCCCTTCCCGCCGATCCACACCCTCTTCGAGGGCCGGCTCTACTACGTCTCGGGAGGCCTGGCCTGGGCCACGGACGGCACCGTGGCCGGGACCGGGCCGCTCCTCGACCGGGACGGCCAGGAGATCCCTTCCCCCCGGCTGTTCGCGGTCCTGGGCGACCGTCTCCTCTTCCTCGCCGACGCCACGCCCGGCACGCTGGCGCTGTGGGAGTCCGACGGCACGCCGGCGGGCACGTTCCCGATCCAGGGGGTGGCGATTCCCCCCTTCCTGCCGCTGAACCTGGTCCGCGCCGGCGACCGGGTCTTCCTCCCGGCCTTCGATCGCGACAGCGGCACCGAGCTCTGGGCGGTGCGCGACGATGCGGCGCCCTGACCTCCGCGCCGCGCTCGTGCTGCTCCTGCTCGCCGCGCCCGCGGCGGGGCTGGAGCCGTACCTGGTCAAGGACATCAACCCGGCCGCTTCGCCCGCGGGGTCCAGGCCGGAGACCTTCGCGGCGCTCGGCGGCATGGCCGTGTTCGAGGCCTCGGACGGCTCGGACCGCGTGCTCTGGGCGAGCGACGGCACGGCCGGGGGCACCCGCGTGCTCGTCGACACCTGTCCCGGCTGCCCCGACGCCGTGGAGCCCCTGGTCCAAGCCGGGGATCAACTCGGGGAGCGCCTGTTCTTCCTCGCCTACGGGGAGCCCGGCCGGAAATCGCTCTGGGTGACGGACGGCAGGACCGCGCAGCGGCTCTCCGGCCCCCTGACCGTGGAGAGGGAGGCCGCCTGGGTGGCGGCGCAGAGGGTCCTGTACTTCGTGGCGGACGGGGGCCTCTGGCGCACGGACGGCACTCCGCAGGGGACCCGCCAGGCCCTCGCTTTTCCCGCGTCGCAGCTCACCGCGTTCCGGGGGCGGCTCTGGTTCGTCCGGGGGCGGTCCCTCTGGCGGAGCGACGGCACGCCGGCCGGCACGGTCCTGGTCCGGAGGCTGGCCAGGGCGCTGTACATCCTGGGCGGGGTGGACGGGCGGCTCGTCTTCGCCGGCGGCGATGAGCTGTGGTCCACGGACGGGCTCCTGGCGCGGGACCTGGGGGTCCTGGACGCGGTGGTCCACGGCGGGCGCCTGTGGCTGATCGCCCAGACGCGGCGGGGCCAGGAGCTGTGGGTTTCGGACGGCACCGCCGCGCGGGCGCTCACCGCCTTCTCGCGCAAGCGGGCGTTCGTCGATCCGGCCGCGGGCCGGTATCTCGTCCTGCCGCGCTCCGCTCCGGACGGCGGGCTCGTCTTCGCCGCGCACGACGGCGTGCACGGCATCGAGCCGTGGGTGAGCGACGGCACGCCCGCCGGGACCCGCCTGGTGCGCGACCTCTGCCCCGGTCCGTGCTCGGGGTGGGACGCCTTCGGGCTCGCCCATCGCGGCCGGGCCTACTTCACGGGCACCGACGGCGTGCACGGGCACGAGCTGTGGTCCACGGACGGCGCCGGGGTGGAGCTGGTCCGCGACATCTGCCCCGGCCCCTGCGGCGGCAACCCGGACTCCCTGGTCGCCTTCGGGGAGCGGGTGCTCTTCGCCGCCGACGACGGCGCGAGCGGCGTGGAGCTGTGGACCGCGGACGGCCGGATCAGCGACTTCGAGCCCCGGGTGCCCTGGGCGCCGCTGCGCGGCGCCGCGCTGCCGGGAGCGTTCCTGTTCGGAGCGGACGACGGCGAGCACGGGCCGGAGCTCTGGGCCACGGACGGCACCGATGCGCGGCTCGTCAAGGACCTGGACGACGCCGACCTCGGCGGCTCCTTCCCCCAGGGCCTGAGCGCTCTCGGAGACACCGCGCTCTTCTTCGCCGACGACGGGGTGCACGGCTACGAGCTCTGGAAGAGCGACGGCACCGCGGCCGGCACCGTCCTCGCCGCCGAGCTGCTCCCCGGGAAAGGGCCGTTCGAGCCGCCGGAGGTGCGGGGCTCCGCCGTGCTCGGCGGCGAGCTGTTCCTCTCCCTGAACGGGGCGCTCTGGGCGACCGACGGCACGGCCGTCCGCAAGGTGGCGCAGGTGGACGCCCGCGATCTGGTCGCCTTCCAGGGGGATCTCTGGTTCACGGCCGGAGGTGGGCTCTGGCGAGGCGGCACCCGCATCCCCGGCCCGTTGAACCCCTATCTCCTCACCGTGCACGCCGGCCGGCTCTGGCTCTTCGACGATACGGGCCTGTGGAGCAGCGACGGCACCGCGGCGGTCCTCGAAGCCGCGGGACGGACCGGCTCCCTCCTCGCCTCGCTGGGTAGCGTCCTGATCGCCTCGGATCCCCGGGGGCTCACGGACGGCGCGCGCAGGATCGGCCCCGCCGCCGATCCCGGCAGCGCCTGGACCGTGTTCCAGGGGCGGCTCTGGTACACGGTGGCAAACCGGCTCTGGACATCGGACGGGGAGGAGAGCCATCCCGTGCCCGGGGCGCCCGGGGGCGTCACCTTCGCGGCCCTGGGGGGCCGGCTCCTGTTCACCTCGGCAGGCTCGGGCATCCCGCTCTGGAGCACGGACGGCGCGGAGACGGTCAAGATCCGCGACCTCGCTCCGGGCTTCCTCGGCCGGCTGGACCTGCTCGCCGTGGGGCCGCGGGTTTTCTTTCCCGCCCTGGACCATGACACCGGCCTGGAGCTGTGGGCCGTGGGGCCATGAGAGAGGTCGGCCGGATCGATACCGCCGGGCTGTTCCCGGAGCTCGACGCGCTGCTCATCCCGCTGCTGCGCGGGCTGAGCGAGGAGGACTGGAGCCGCCCCGCGGTGGGCTCCTGGACCGTGAAGGACGTGGCCGCGCACCTGCTGGATACGGCGATCCGGCGGCTCGCCTTCGACCGCGACCGCCTGCCCCTCGTGCCTCCGGATGGACCGATCGCGGGGTACGGGGATCTCGTCGCCTTCCTGAACGATCTCAATCACGTCTGGGTCAAGGCCATGAAGCGCGTGAGCCCGCGGCTCCTGACCGATTTCCTGGAGAAGACCGGGGCGGAGCTCTCAGAGCACCTGGCGGCTCTCGATCCCTCGGGGCCTGCGCTCTTCTCCGTGGCCTGGGCGGGGGAGGAGACCTCGGAGAGCTGGTTCGACGTGGCGCGGGAGTACACGGAGCGCTGGCACCACCAGCAGCAGATCCGCGAGGCCGTGGGAGCGCCCGGCCTGACGGGCCGCCGGCTGATGCGCCCCGTGCTCGACGCCTTCCTGCGCGGGCTGCCGCAAGCCTACCGCGAAGTCGAGGCGGAGGAGGGCGCCGCCGTGGCGATCGAGATCACCGGCGAGGCGGGAGGGGAGTGGACGCTCGTCCGCGCAGGCGGGCGCTGGCGGCTCTACGAGGGAGCTCCGGAAGGGCCGCGCGCCCGGGTGCGCATGAGCCAGGACACGGCCTGGCGCCGCATGACCAGGGGGATCACGAAGGAGCAGGCCGCGGAGCGGTCGGAGGTGGCGGGGGAGCGGGGGTTGGGGGAGCCGGTGTTCGGGATGCTTTCGGTGATGGCGTGAGAAAGACCCCCTCCCCAACCCTCCCCGTGCCGCGCGATCAGCAGCGCCATCTCCAGCGCCTGCTCGTAATTGAGCCGCGGGTCCACGGTCGAGTGGTAGGCGCGCTGGAGATCGCTCTCGGCGAGGCCGCGGGCTCCTCCCACGCACTCGGTCACGGGCTCGCCGGTCAGCTCGAAGTGCACGCCGCCCAGGTACGACCCGCAGGCCGCGTGGAGGTCGAAGGCCTGCTCCAGCTCCGACAGGATGTGGTCGAAGGCGCGGGTCTTCACGCCGCTCGCGGTGGTCTCGGTGTTGCCGTGCATGGGATCGCAGACCCAGAGCACGGTGCGGCCGGCCTGGCGCACGGCCTCGATCAGCGGCGGCAGCCCGGCCGCGATCTTGCGGTGCCCGAAGCGATGGATCAGGGTCAGGCGGCCGGGCTCCTGGTGCGGATCGAGCACCTCGGCCAGGGCGAGCACCGCCTCCGGCGTCATGGCCGGACCGACCTTGACCGCGACCGGGTTCGCGATCCCCCGGAAGTACTCGACGTGGGCGCCGCCGACGACCGCGGTGCGCATGCCGAGCCAGGGGTAGTGGGTGGAGAGGTTGTACCACTCCTTGCGCCGCGGCACCTGCCGGGTCTGCGCCTGCTCGTAGAGCAGGTGGAGCCCCTCGTGGCTGGTGAAGTAGTTGACCCGGCTGAGCTCGCGGTTGCGCTGGCCCATGACCGTTTCGGTGAACCAGATCGAGTCGCGGATCGAGCTCACCCGCTGGTGATACTCCTCGGCGTACGGCGTGTGCTGGACCCAGTCGAGATCCCAGTACTCGGGGTGGTGCAGGTCGGCGAAGCCGCCCTCCATGAGGGAGCGGATGAAGTTGAGCGTCAGGGCGGAGCGCTCGTAGCCGCGCAGCATCAGCTCGGGATTCGGCGTGCGGTCGGCCAGCGTGTACGGGGCGAGGTTGATCAGCTCGCCGCGGTAGGAGGGGAGCGAGACGTCGCCCCGCCGCTCCTGGTCGTCGCTCCTCGGCTTCGCGTACTGGCCGGCGAAGCGCCCCACCCGGATCACCCGCTTGCGCATGCCGTGCACCAGCACCAGGCTCATCTGGAGCAGGATCTTGAGCTTGTTCGTGATGATGGGAGACGTGCAGTCCGCGAAGGTCTCGGCGCAGTCGCCGCCCTGGAGCAGGAAGCGCTCGCCGCGCGCGGCCTCGGCGAGCTGCGTCTTGAGGCGCTCGATCTCCCAGGAGGTCACCAGCGGCGGCAGGCAGGAGAGCTCGCGCAGGACCTGCTCCAGCTTGACCGGGTCCGGGTAGACGGGCTGCTGCGCCGCGGGCAGGCTCTGCCAGGAGGTCGGGCTCCAGTCGGACGGCTTCGGTACGGCTTGCAGGCGATTCATGAGGGACCAAGTATAATCCCGGTAATCATGCGACTCGTCACACGCGGAGACCTCGACGGCTTGACCTGCGCCGTGCTGCTGACCCTCAACGAGGACGTCGATGGCATCTCGCTCATCCATCCCCAGGACATCACGGACGGACGGGCGGACATCCGGCCGGGCGACATCGTGGCGAACCTGCCCTATCACCCCAACTGCGCCATGTGGTTCGACCACCACCTGCACACGGCCACGGCGAACATCCCCCAGGGGGAGGTCCGCGGCGCCTTCGCGGAGGCGCCCTCCGCGGCCGGGCTGGTGTACGAGTACTACGGCGGCGAGGCGGCCATGCCGCAGTTCAAGGAGCTGGTGCGGGAGACCGACCGCCTGGACTCGGCCGACCTGACGCCTGCCGACGTGCTCGCGCCCGAGGGCTACATCAAGCTCGGGTTCACGATCGACGGCCGCACCGGCATGGGCACGTTCGAGAGCTACTTCCTCCACCTGGTGGACCTGCTCAGGATCGGCACGCCGATCGAGCACGTGCTGAGCGACCCGGGCGTCCAGCGCCGCTGCGACATCCTGGACAGCGAGAACGAGCGCTTCATCGAGGAGCTCAAGGCCTACAGCCGGGTCGACGGCAACGTGGTGGTCACCGACTTCCGGCCGCTCGACCACGTGCCCATCGGCAATCGCTTCCTGGTCTATGCGATCTATCCGGAAATCAACGTCTCGGTGCGCATCCACTGGGGGCCGAACCGCGAGTTCCCCATGCTGCTCGTCGGGCACAGCATCTTCAACCGCACCTGCCGGACCAACGTCGGCGAGCTCGCGGCGCGCTACGGCGGCGGCGGCCACAAGGGGGCGGGGAGCATCCCGCTCATGGACGAGCCGGACCAGCAGATCCGGATGGTGATCGCGGAGCTCAAGGCCAACGGTTGATCGGGACCCGTCTTTGGAGGGATCATGAAGGACGGACATGGAGGTCCCGCATGACCAAGGGCTGGTCCGCGTTCATCTTCCTCCTCTGCCTGGCCCTGGCCGGATGCGCCCAGAGCGTGCGGACGGCCGATACGGCGTCGCCGGTGCCGCCGAGCGCGCTCTACAGGCAGGCGATCCAGCAGGCGCTGCTGCACGACACCTACAAGGGTACCGGCACTCCCGAGCCCGTCAGGCTGGAGCAGATCGCCATCGACTCGGTGTACGCGCTCGCCACCTGGACCCGCGGCGGTAATGGCAGCGATGGCGGCAGTGGCGGCCAGGCGCTGCTGCGCTGGGAGGAGGGCTCCTGGAAGGTGCTGATCAACGAGCCCGGATGGCTGGGCCTCCGCCGCCTGAGCGCCGCGGGGGTGCCGGACGTGGTCTGCAGGAGCCTGCTCGAGCAGATCGATCCCAATTGGGCAAGCTACGAGACGTTCTGAGCGTGCGCGGAGGCCGCCTGGTGCCGCTCGATGTGGACGGGTGAGGCTCTCTCGATCGATGGATGTGCCTCGGGCCCGCATTGCGTGACAAGGGCGCCAACGTTCTCCGGGCTGATATCCTCTCCCACTCATGAGCGACCCGACCCCGGGCTTCTCCCGGCGCCTGACCCTGTTCGACGCCACCATGATCGCCATCAGCGGCATGATCGGCTCGGGCATCTTCATCAACCCCTACGTGGTGGCGCGGACGGTCGAGACGCCGCTGCTGATCCTCGGCGTGTGGGCGGCGGGCGGGGTGATCGCTCTGTTCGGCGCCTTCGTCTTCGCGGAGCTCTCCACGGTGGTGCCGCGGGTGGGCGGCCAGTACGCGTTCTTCCGCGAGGCGTTCCATCCGCTCGTGGCGTTCCTGCACGGCTGGTCGCTTCTCCTGATCGTGCAGTCCGCGGCCACGGCGGCGGTGGCCGTGGCGCTCGGCCAGTACTCGGCGCGGCTGGTGGGCCTGTCCCCGGCCGGCACGACCGCGCTCTCCGTGGCCATGCTCCTGGGCCTCGCCGGGTTCCATGCGTTGGGGATCAAGCCCGGGGCGATCGTGCTCAACGTCATCACCTTCACCAAGACCGTGGCGCTCGGGGTGCTGATCGTCGGGGCCTTCGTGGTGACCCGGCGGTCGGGGCTCGTGTTCGAGCCGGCGACGCCCGCCGGCCTGTCCGGCTTTCCGCTCGTTTCCGCCTTCTTCGCCGGGCTGGTGCCGGCCATGTTCGCCTATGGCGGCTGGCAGAACCTGAACTTCGTGGCCGAGGAGGTGAAGGAGCCGGAGCGCAACCTGCCGCGGGCGATCCTGATCGCGGTGGCCTGCGTGATCGTGGTCTACGTGGGGGTGAACGTGGCCTACGTGCACGTGCTCGGCGCGCCCGGCCTCGCCGCGACGCAGACGCCCGCCGCGGACCTCGCCGAGCGGCTGATGGGGGAGGCCGGCGCCCGGGCGGTGAGCCTGCTGATCGTGGTGTCGACGTTCGGGTTCCTCAACCTGTCGCTGCTCTCGGCGCCGCGCGTCTACTACGCCATGGCCGCGGACGGGCTCTTCTTCCGCTCGCTCGCGCGCCTCTCGCCGCGCTTCCATGCGCCCACGGCGGCGATCCTGCTCCAGGGCGCGCTCGCCGGCGCCTTTGCGCTCACCAGCCGCTACGAGCGGCTGCTCGATTTCGCGGTGTTCGCCGACTGGATCTTCTTCGCCCTGGCCGGCGTGGCGCTGATCGTCTTCCGGCGCACGCGGCCCGAGGCGGCGCGGCCGTACCCCACGCCGGCCTATCCCCTGGTGCCGATCCTGTTCACGCTCGCCGGGGCCGCGATCGTGCTCAACCAGTTCTACGCCAATCCCCGCAATGCCCTGGCCGCCGCCGGAGTGCTGGCGCTCGGCGTGCCGGTCTACCTGTTCTGGAGCCGGAGACGGAAGGCATGAAAGGCAGCATCTACATGCGCTGGGCCAAGGAGCACGCCGCGGCGCGCTACAACCTGGCCAACAGCGGCATCCTGGGCGTCGAGACCAAGGACCTGGAGCTGGAGCCGGGCGATGTTTTGCTCAATGGCCCCAACCGGGACGGCTACGCGCCTCTCCTCGAAGCGATCGCGGAGCGTTACGGCGTCTCGCCGGAGCAGGTGGTGCCGTCCGAGGGGACCTCGGGCGCGAACTTCCTCGCTTTCGCGGCGCTGCTGGAGCCGGGCGACGAGGTGCTGGTGGAGCAGCCCACCTACGAGCCGCTGCTGGCCGCGCTGTCGTTCCTGGGAGCGCAGGTCCGGCGCTTCGCCCGCCGGTTCGAGGACGGCTACCACCTGGACCTCGACGATCTCCGCAAAGCAGTATCGGCGGCAGGGGACAGGGTGCGGATGGTGGTGATCACGAACCCGCACAACCCGAGCGGCGTGTTCCTCCCGGCGGAGGAGATGGCGGAGGCGGTGCGGATCGCCGGCGGCGCGCATGTCCTGGTGGACGAGGTCTACCAGGACATCGTGGCGGGCGGGAGCCACGTGCACCTGGGGCCGAACGTCCTGGCGACGGGCAGCCTGACCAAGTGCTACGGCCTCTCCGGCCTGCGCTGCGGCTGGGTGCTCTGCGCGCCGGAGATCGCCCGCCGCCTGCGCCATACCCGCGACTTCATGGGCGCCGTGGGCTCGGTGCCGAGCGACAGCCTGGCGGTGGCCGCGTTCCGGCAGCTCCCCACGCTCGAAGCGCGCACGCGGGCGATCCTCGATCCCAACATCCGGATGATCCACGAGTTCCTGCGGGAGCACGAGGACCTGCTCGACTGCGTGGTCCCGCCGCGGGCGATGAAGGTGTTCCCCCGCCTGAGGAAGGAAGAGGACAGCCAGCCGCTCCACGACCGCCTGCGCGAGTTGGAGACCTCGATCGTGCCGGGGCGGTTCTTCGAGTTTCCCCGGCACTTCCGGCTCGGCTTCGCGGTGCTCCCCGAGGACGTGGGGGAGGGGCTGCGGCGGTTGTCGCGGGTGTTACGGGCCCCAATGTAGAGACGCCCCGTGGGGCGTCTCGCGAGGCGGCGATGCCGTTTCGCCTACCCCTGGCCTGCCGCGGGAGATCTGTGAGGTCCCCGAAAGGTCTTCGCCGATTCGGAGACGCCCCACGGGGCGTCTCTACATTGGGGGGGAGGCTACGGGGCTGAGCGCAGCCGGCGCTTCAGCGCCTCGACATTATTCGCGAGCGGCTCGGCCAGCAACGGCCTCTCCAGCAGAGCGGCCAGCTCCTCCGGCAGCGGGATCTCCCGGCCCAGCACGGGCTCCAGGCTCTCCTTGAACTTGGCGGGGTGGGCGGTGGCCAGAAACAGGCCGGTCTCGCCGGGAAGCAGCTTCTTCTCCAGCACCGCCCAGGCCACGGCGCCGTGGGGATCGGCGAGATAGCCGCGGGCGTCGAGCTCCCGGATCGCCTGGCGGGTGCCTGCGTCGTCCAAGCTGCCCCAGCGGAGGGTGGAGCGCAGGGCCTGCCAGTCGCCTTCGAAGAGGTCGGCGATGCGCTCCCAGTTGCTGGGGGCTCCCACGTCCATGGCGTTCGAGAGGGTGGCCACGCTGGGACGGGGGCGGTACTCCCCGGTCTCCAGGTAGTCGGGCACGGTCGTGTTCGCGTTCGTGGCGGCCACGAAGGCGCGCACCGGGAGGCCCATCTTCCAGGCCCAGAGCCCGGCGCAGAGGTTGCCGAAGTTGCCGCTGGGCACCGCGATCACCGTCGGTTTGCCGACCCGCGCCACCCCTTCGAAGTAGTAGAGCGTCTGGGCCACCAGCCGGGCCACGTTGATCGAGTTCGCCGAGGTGAGGCCCAGCTCCCGGGACAGCTCCCGATCCGCGAAGCAGGCCTTGGCCAGCGCCTGGCAGTCGTCGAAGGCGCCGTCGACCGCCAGCGCGAGGACGTTGTCCCCGAGGCTCGCGAACTGCCGCTCCTGGAGAGGGGTGACCCGGCCCTTCGGATAGAGCACGACCACGCGGATGCCCGGCAGCTTCCAGAACGCCCGCGCCACCGCCGCCCCGGTGTCGCCGCTCGTGGCGGTCAGGATCGTGCGCTCCCCTCTCAGCATGCGCGCCAGGAAGCGGGCGCCGAAGTCCTTGAAGGCGAGCGACGGCCCGTGGAACAGCTCCAGGGCGAACGAATCTCCGGCCGGCACCACGGGGACGGGGAAGTCGAAGGCGCCGGTCTCCTCGTACTCCTCTCCCAGCAGGCGGGACAGGATCTCCGCGCAGCGCTCCTCCCAGGGAAGGGAGAGGAGCCGGTCGACGTCCAGGCGAGGCAGGGAGACCGGGACGTAGAGCCCGCCGTCGGGAGCGAGGTTGCGCCTCATCGCCTCGCCGAAGGTGGCGGTGTGACGCGGATCGCGGGTGCTCCGGAGGATCACAGGATGCGCGCTCCGTGCAGATCGAGGACGCAGATCCGCACCTCGGTCTTCACCCGGAATCCGTTCGCGAGCGCGGCGGCGACCGCGGGGGCGTCCTCCTCCTCGCAGACCGCGAACACGGCCGGCCCCGATCCCGACAGGCTGCAACCCAGCGCTCCGGCTTCGAGGGCGCCCTGCTGGGCCTCGCGGAAGCCCGGGACCAGGTCCGCCCGCCAGGGCTCGGCGAGCAGGTCGCGCAGCGTGGCCTTGAGGAGAGGCCGGTCGTCCGCGTGCAGGGCGTGGACGAAGCCGGCCAGGTTCTCGGCGTGCGCCACGGCGAGCGCGAGGGGCACCTCCCGGGGGAGCACGCTGCGGGCCTTGCGCGTGGCGAGCGAGAGTGCGGGGCTCGCCACCGCGATGCGCAGGTCCGCGGGGAAGGGGAGGGAGCGCGGGAGGCCCGCGGGCGTGACCAGGATCAGGCCGCCGAGGAGCGCCGGAGCCACGTTGTCCAGGTGCACGGAGCCGGAGGCGAAGCCCTCGGCCTTGCCGGCGACCTCCAGGAGCGCTGCCCGGTCCAGCGGCTCCCCGCACCAAGCGTTGAGCGCCGCGGCCGTGGCCGCCACGCTCGCGGCGCTCGATCCCAGGCCGCTGCACACGGGCAGCCCCTTGTGCAGGGTGAGCGCCAGCGGCGGCAGCCGCGTGCCCAGGGCCTGCTCGAACAGGTCCCGCGTGCGCACCACGAGGTTGGCGTTGGGATTGGACGGCAGCCGGCCCGCGTACGGCCCGACGGTTGCGAAGCGCGGCGTGTCCGCGGCCTCGATCTCGACGATGTCGCCCCAGAGGCTCCCGTCGACCGGCGCGAGCGAGGCGCCGAGCACGTCGAACCCGGCTGCGAAGTTGCCGATCCCGGCTGCGGAGTAAGCCCTCAGTTGATCCCTTTCCCCCTCTCCCCGGCCCTCTCCCCCGTGCCGGGGGAGAGGGAGCCCACCCTTCCCTTCCTCCCCTCTCATAACGCCGCCTTCGTCGCGATCTTGAGCACGTCGGCGAGCACGCCGGCCGCGGTGACCTCCGGCCCGGCGCCATAGCCCTGGACGACCAGGGGGCGCGGCCGGTAGTGCTCGGTGAGGAAGCTGAAACCGTTCTCGCCGCCCCGGATGTGGCGCAGCGGATGGTCCGGCGCCACCGCCCGCAGCCCCACTCGGCAGCGGCCCTCGACGATATCGCCCACGAAGCGCAGGGCCTCGCCCCGCGTGGCCAGCTCGCGCACCCGCTCGGCGAAGCCCGCGTCCAGGGCGGGGAGGCGGTCGAGGAAGGCCGGCACGTCGCCCGAGGCGTCGAAGCCCGGCGGCAGGGCGCTCTCGACCTCCACGTCTTCCGGCTCCGACGCGCCTCCGAATTCGCGCTGCAGGATGAGCACCTTGCGCGCCACGTCGAGCCCCGAGAGGTCGTCGCGTGGATCGGGCTCGGTGAAGCCGCGCTCACGGGCGATCCGCACTGCCTGGCTGAAGGGCACCCCCTCCTCCAGCAGGCCGAAGATGAACGACAGCGAGCCCGAGAGGATCCCTTCGAAGCGCACCAGCCGGTCGCCCCCGGACATCAGGGTGCGCACCGTGTCGATCACCGGCAGGCCGGCGCCCACGTTGGTCTCGTAGCGGAAGCGCCGGCGGTTGTGCGAGGCCGCGGCGCGGATCACGCGGTAGAGCCCCAGCGCGCCGCTGTTCGCCTTCTTGCTCGCGGTGACCACGTGGAAGCCGGCATCCATGAAGCGGTGATAGGCCTCTGCCAGCTCTTCCGAAGAGGTGCAGTCCACCAGCACCGGCTGCGTGGGCCGGCGGCGGCGCACGGATTCGATCAGCGCCTCCAGGTCGGTGGGGACCCCGCTCCGCTCCAGGGCCGCCAGCGCTTCAATCGGCGCGAGGGGCGCGAGCCCCTCCGGGGCGAGGACCATCCTCCGCGAGCTGGCGACGCCGCAGAGGCGCAGGTCGACGCTGCGGGCGAGCAGGACGGGTTGCTGGCGCTGGAGCTGGACCAGGAGCTGCCGGCCCACGGTGCCCACGCCGAGCAGGTAGATCTCCAGCACCTCGGGCGTGTCGAAAAAGCAGCTGTGGACGTGGTGCAGGGCGCGCCGGGCATCGGCTGCGGAGATGACCGCGGAGATATTGCGCTCGCTCGAGCCCTGGGCGATGGCTACCACGTTGCTGCCCACGGCGGCGAGGGCGCCGAAGAAGGTGCCGGCGGCGCCGAGCCGGTGCTGCAGGCCGTCGCCGACGATGCTGAGCACGGCGAGATCGCGCTTCACCTCGACCGCATCCACCCGGCCGCTGGCGAGCTCGGCATCGAACGCCTCGTCGAGGGCGGCCACGGCGGCGTCCGCCTCGCGCTCGCGCACGCAGAAGCTGATCGAGTGCTCGCTGGAGGCCTGGCTGATCAAGACCACCGAAATATCGCGCGCGGCCATGGCCCCGAACACGCGCGCGGCCACGCCGGGGACGCCGCGCATGCCCGGCCCGGTGACGTTGAGCAAGGCGAGCCCTTCGAGGAACGACAGGCCGCGCACGGCGTGGAGCGGGGGCGCGGCTTTCGCGGTGATGAGCGTCCCCGGCCGCTCGGCGTGGAACGAGTCGCAGACGCGCACCGGGATGCCGCGCTCGCGGGCCGGCGCGATGGTCTTGGGGTGGAGCACGCGGGCGCCGAAGTGGGAGAGCTCCATGGCCTCCTCGAAGCTCATCTCGGGCACCGGCATGGCCTCGGGCACGACGCGCGGATCGGCGGTGTAGATGCCGTCCACGTCGGTCCAGATCTCCAGGATGCGGGCATCGACGGCGGCGGCGGCCAGGGCCGCCGAGTAATCGGACCCGCCGCGGCCGAGCGAGAGCGTCTTGCCGCGCGGATCGCCGCCGAAGAAGCCGGGCATCAGGGCCAGCCGGTCGCTGCCCTCGCGCAGCGGGCGGAAGCGCTCGCGAATCTCCGCCGGCAGGGGAGTGGCCTCCAGGGGATCGCCGGCGCAGGGGATCACCCTGCGCGGGTCGAGGTCCACGACCGGCAGGCCGGACGACCGGAAGAGCCCCGAGAGGATGGCGCACGAAGCCCGCTCGCCGAGGCCGGACAGGTGGGCGAGCACCGAGGGCGAGCACTCCTGGAGGAGAGCCACGCCCTGGAGGAGGTTGTCGAGCTCGGCTGCCAACTCGTCGAGCGCCGCGGAGACCTCGCCCGGGCTCGCCAGCTCGTCCATGATCCCGCGATGGACGGAGCGGAACCGGTCGCCGACCGCGGCGATGTCCCCACCTTCCGCCGCGGTCCTGGCGCCCTCCACGAGCAGGTTGGTGACGCCGGCCACGGCCGAGGCCACGACGAGCACGCGGTCTTGAGCGACCGCCCCGCGCACCAGGGCCACCACGGAGCGCATGCGCTCCGCGCTGCCTACCGACGTGCCGCCGAACTTCATGACTCTCACGGTCGGTGATCATAGACTGGCATTCATGGATCTCCACCCCACCCTCGCCCGCGACACCGTCGAGGTCTGCCGCCTGGCGCTCTGCCGGGTGCTGCTCATGAAGGACGGGCGCTTTCCCTGGCTGGTCCTGGTGCCGGAGCGGGAGTCGGTGCGGGAGATCCATGAGCTGGCGGCGGCGGACCGGGCGGCGCTGATCGAGGAGGTCGCGCGGGCGGGGGAGGTGCTCGCGCGGCTGTTCCGGCCGGACAAGGTGAACGTGGGAGCCCTCGGGAACGTCGTGCCGCAGCTCCACATACACGTCGTGGCCCGGTTCATTACGGATCCGGCCTGGCCCGGCCCCGTGTGGGGCTCCGGGACGTCGATTCTCTACCCGGAAGACTCGCTGGAGGCGCTGAGGGAACGCTTGGCGGCGGAAATGAATGGGTAGACCCCTCTACCCGCCGGGTAGCCCCTCTACTCTTTGGGTAGCCCCCACTACTCGTTGGGTAGACCCCTCTATCCGTTGGGTAGACCCCTCTACCCGTTGGGTAGACCCCTCTAAACGATGGGTAGACCCCTCTACACGTTGGGTAGACC
>JBJMGZ010000129.1:0-2971 GCA_045807605.1 Thermoanaerobaculia bacterium
CTCGTCGAGGCCCTGGGCTCGGAAAGGGACCGCCTCTGGTGTCTCGGCGCGTTGACCGACGCGCGCCAGATCCCGGCGGCAGACCGGGAAGTCCTGCTGATGGCGGCCACGTCGCCGACGGCCCGGCGGCGCCTGGAGAGACGAATGGGAGAAGAGCTCGCGCCTGTGCGGCAGCAAACAAAGACCTGAAGGACATCAAAGACATCAGGGACACGATGGATGCCGCCAGGACCAGGGCTTCCTTGTCCTTGGTGTCCTTGGTGTCCTTGGTGTCCTTGGCGTCCTTGGCGTCCTTCCCCTGCTGCTGACTGGTACTCGGAACAAAGGGTCTTCCTCAGGGGGAGTTTTTATGGTGAAATAGCATTCACCAGGAACCAAGGGGGGGTCCGCATGCTCCGAGGTCGCAGCAGCAACCGCATGGGCGCTTGGACAGTGCTTCTGATGATGGCGGCTCCCGGCCTCGCCGGTGCCGCTTCCGTGGAGCTCATCTCCGGAACCGGCACGGTCTCCGACTCCTTCGGCGCGAGCGCCCTGCCGGCATTGAGCGCCGACGGCCGCTATGCGGCCTTCCTGAGCACCGCGCCGAACATCGTGCCTGGACAGGCGGACGACAACCATCTCCCTGACGTCTTCCTTCACGACCGGGTGCTGGGGACCACCACCCTGGTCTCCCACGCCGCCGGCTCGCCAACGCAGGCCGCCAGCCCCGGCGATTACGACTCGCTGGGGATCAGCGCCGACGGCCGCTACGTGGCCTTCAGCGGCCTGGGTGTGGACCTCGTGCCGGGAGCCGTCGACGACAACCGTCGCACCGACGTGTTCCTCTGGGACCGGGTCACGGGGACCACCACCCTGGTCTCCCATGCGGCCGGCTCGCCCGGCACGGCGGCGGACGAGGGCTCCCGCATCGCCCGCATCAGCGCGGACGGCAACTTCCTGGTCTTCTCCAGCAGCGCGGGCAACCTCGCGGCCGGCCAGGTCGAGCCCGCTCCCGCTTTTAAAACAGCGGACGTGTTCCTCTGGAGCCGCGCCTCGGACACGGTCACCCTGGTGAGCCGCAAGAGCGGCACGACGGCCACCGCGGCCAGCCAGGGCTCGTTCGCCACCGCCATCAGCGCGGACGGCGGCGTCGTCGTCTTCACGACCTTCGCGAACGACCTTCTCTCGACCGTCATCGACGTCAACACGGACGCCGAGGTCTACGCCTACCAGCGCTCCTCGGACACCCTCTCGCTGGTCAGCCGGGCGGGCAACGCGCCCCAGTCGGCGGCCGGCGCCTGGCACGAATTCGCCGCCGTCAGCGCCGACGGCCGCTACGTGGCTTTCACCAGCTATGCCGGCAACCTCGTTCCCGGCCAGGTGAACGACAACAACGTTTTCTTCCTGAACGCTTTCCTCTACGACCGGGTTACGAGCGAGATGCGGGTCGCGAGCCACAAGAGCGCCTCGCCGCTCCTGGGCGGCGGCATCTTCAATCCCTCCAGCGGCATTGCGATGAGCGCCGATGGCCGCTATGTGGCCTTCTCCAGCGCGGCCCCGGACCTCGTCCCGGGCCAGGTGGACACCAACCAGAAGCTGGACGTCTTCGTCTACGACCGCGCCACGGGCCTCCTCGCGCTCGCCAGCCACAGCCGCGATTCGGTCACCAGGGCGGGGTCGCTGGGAACCGCCTTCTCCGGCGAGCCGAAGCTCAGCGCGGACGGCCGTTTCCTGGTCTTCCACAGCCTCGCCGTGGACCTCGTCTCCGGGCAGACCGACGTCCCGGACACGGTCGACATCTTCCTCTACGACCAGACCTCGCGGAACGTGACCCTGGTGAGCCGCACCCGCGCCTCGGCCTCGACCGCCGCAAACGGGCAATCGTACGCTCCCGTCCTCAGCGCGGACGGCGGCGTGGCCGCCTTCCTCAGCAGCGCCACCGACCTGGGCGAGGGGCAGACCGACCCCCACGGCTTCATCGACCTCTTCCTCTACAGCCGGACCTCGGGCGAGATCACCAGCCCCTCGCGCCGCGACCCCAGCCTGCCGCCTCCGAGGACGACCCCTTCTCCGAGCGCCCTCGGCGGCCTCTCGGCGGATGGCCGGTTCGTGGCCTTCCAGAGCGCCCCTGCCGGGAGTTTGGACCACGTCTTCCTGCGGGACGCCGTGACGGACACGACCACCCTCCTGCGCCCGCCGATCCAACCGTACACGAGAGAGCTCAGCGGGAGGACCCCGGTCCTGAGCGCCGACTGGCGGTTCGCCGCCTTCATCTCGATCCAGGGCGACCCAGAGTTTGCCGAGGGGCTCTTCCTCCACGACCGCACGGCCGGCACCTACACCCTCGTCAACCACGTGCCCGGCTCGGCCACTCAGGTCGACGGCTCCGCCTCCGCCTCCAGCCTTGCCCTCAGCGCCGACGGCCGCTTCGTCGCCTATCAGTGCGCGGCGTGCGGCCTGGTGCCCGGACATTCGAATCCCCCGGGCATCTCGAGATTCGATGAGATCTTCCTCTACGACCGCCTCTCCGGGCTCAACACCCTGGTTTCCCACTCCGCGAGCTCGCCCACGGTCCGGCCCGACGGCGAGTCGTACAACCCGGCGATCAGCGCCGACGGCCGCTACGTCGTTTTCTGGAGCTTCGCCACGAACCTCGTCCCCGGCCAGATCGACACCTCCGGTACCCAGGACCTCTTCGTCTTCGACCGGGAGACGGGGGGGATCTCGCTCGTCACCTACACGCCGGGCTCCCCCGCCATGGCCGCCGGCCTGCTCTCCGCGGCCTCGTCCCTGATCCCGGCGAACCTGAGCGCGGACGGCCGCTTCATCGCTTTCCAGAGCGCCCTGCCCAACCTCGTGGACGGGCAAGTGGATTCCAACGGCAAGACCGATTTCTTCCTCCATGACCAGGCGGCGCGCACCACGGTCCTGGTGAGCCACGCGGCGGCGTCCCCAGTCACCGCGGGCAACGACCTCTCCCTCTCCGGGCTCG
>JBJMGZ010000130.1:0-11539 GCA_045807605.1 Thermoanaerobaculia bacterium
TCGATGAAGTAGACCGCGCCGTCCGAGTACAGGAACTCCACCGTCCCCGCGTTGGCGTAGCCGAACGCGCGCGCCGCCTTCACCGCGGCGTCCAGGAGGGTCGCATGGACGCCCTGGTTCGCCCCGCCGGCGAAGAGCGGGGACGGGGCCTCCTCCACGACCTTCTGGTGGCGGCGCTGGAGCGAGCACTCGCGCTCGCCCAGGGAGACGACGCGGCCGTGGAGGTCGCCCATGACCTGGATCTCGACGTGGCGCGGCTCGACGATGTACTTCTCCAGGTAGACGGAGTCGTCGCCGAAGCTCGCGCCGGCCTCGGAGCGGGCGGCGCGGTAGGAGGAGGCGAACTCGGCGGCGGAGTCGATCCGGCGCATGCCCTTGCCGCCGCCTCCGGACGCGGCCTTGAGCATCACCGGATAGCCGATCGTCGCGGCCGCGGCCTGCGCGGATTCGAGGTCGGGCAGCGGATCGCGGCCTCCGGGGACGACGGGCACGCCCGCGTCCATCATGAGCCGGCGGCTCTCGACCTTGGAGCCCATGGCCTCGATCGATTCGGGCGAGGGGCCGATGAAGGTCACGCCCGCTTCGCGGCAGAGGCGGGAGAATTCGGCGCGCTCGGAGAGAAAGCCGTAGCCGGGATGGACGGCGTCGGCGCCGATCTCGACCGCGAGCCGGACGATGGCCTCGGTCTTGAGGTAGCTCTCCCGCGACGGGGCGGGGCCGATGGGCCAGGCCTCGTCGGCGAGCAGCACGGGGAGGCCGAGGCGGTCGGGCTCGGAGTAGAGGACCGCGGAGCGGATGCCCATCTCGCGGCAGGCGCGGATCACCCGCACGGCGATCTCGCCGCGGTTGGCGATGAGGACCTTCCGGATCGGGCCGGTCATAGGGGCGGCTATCTTACAGCGCTTCGCCCGGCGCTCGGCGTCCTGCCCACCAGGCCAGGGCAGGGAGGAGGGCGAGGCCGAGCGCGACGCCGAAGAAGGAGCGGGCCAGAGGGCGGCGGTCGATCCGGAAGACGATCCGGTGCCGGCCGGCGGGGACCTCCAGGCCCAGGCGGTAGAGGTTGGCGGGCACGATCTTCTCGGGCGGGGCGGGCCGGCCGTCGATCTCCGCCTCCCAGAGGTGGGTGGAGCGCTGGACGACCAGGAAGCTGCCGCCGGGGCCGGCGGTCACGTCCAGCTCGATCCGCTCCGGGCCCTGCTTCATGTCGTGGACCGTGCCTCCGGATTTGAGGAGGGGCGGACCCTCGCCAGGGATGACGGCATCGGCGCGGGCGTTGAATTCCATGCCGCCGAGGGTCTGGTAGGCGGCGTTCAGATGCGGAGCGCGGATCACTCTCCGGGCGAGGAAGGCCAGGGGGGCATGGTCCACCACTTCGTAGATGTAGAGGGTCTGGCCGAAGCTGGGGATCGTGGTGATGAGGCGGGCACGCGGCTGGGGGGGATCGAGCGGGTGGTTCATGAGCAGCCGCTGCACTCCCCAGGCGGCGAGCAGGCGGAGGCGCTTCGCGTCGTCCCCCTTGGCCCCCTTGACCCCGCCCTCGGCCATGCGGGCGAGGAAGGTGTCGAGCCCCTCGGCCGAGGAGTTGAGCTCGTAGCGCCGCCCGCGCATCGAGCCGGTGAACGGGTAGAGCTCGTAGAAGGCGCGGCGCTCCATCCAGTGCGCGCCGCGGCTCGGGAAGTCTCCCTGCTTCAGGGTCGAGGGGCCGAACAGGTAGTTGAAGTCGGCATGGACGACCGGCACCCCGGCGGGCACATGCTCCAGCGCGGGCGGCGGCGGCAGGAGATAGGGGGTCACCGCGTCGACGGGAAAGAGCGGGCGCAGGAGCAGGAGCTGGACCACGGCGTGGAAGCCGAGCAGCAGCGCTCCGCCGCCGACCGGCCGCCGGCGGGCGATGCGGGTCAGGATGGCAAGGCCGGCGATCGCCGCGAGCGAGATCAGGCAGAGCCCGGCCCAGCGCAATCTCTCGTTGGGCACGTAGCCCGCGGGCATGAACCCGGCCATCCAGGCCTGCGCTTCGGCGGCGTTGAACGAGAGGAAGAGCCAGAGCCCTCCCAGGACGGCGGCGAGGATCGCCAGGGTGAGGGCGAACCGGCGCCGGGCGCGCTTTCTCTCCTCCTCCTCGCCGAAGAGGAGCCGCTGGAATCCGATCCCGCAGAGAAGGGCCGAGCCCATGGCGACCGGCAGCCAGAACTTGACCGGGTAGCGCAGGGAGCCGCGGCCGGGCAGGCTGAAGAGCCACTCCGCGATGGGATTGAACCGTCCGAGGGAGAGGAAGAGCCCGGCGGCGATGCCTCCCCAGGCCCACCACGCGGCTTTCCCCCTGGGTCTCCCCGAAGCCGCGAAGAGAGCCAGGGCGAGCAGTCCCGGGTAGAGGGAGAGGTAGTACGGCGGGAAGCCGGTGAAGAAGCGGCTCCCCCAGAAGCTCCCGGGTCCGATGAGGTCGGGGCGGCCGAAGAAGAAGGGGATCAGCCACTCGACGGCCTGGCGGGGATCGAAGCTGGCGATCGTGGCGGCCTCGGCCGTGTAGCCGCGGTGGCCGCGGAACGAGAGCGGGAGGATGCGCCGGAACTCGACGAGCTGCGGCAGGGCCAGCAGGGTGCCGACGGCGACGGCGGCGGCGAGGGGGAGGAAAGGACCTAAAGGACGTAAACGACGCAAAGGACCAAAAGGACGCCGGATCTGCTCGTCCTCTGAGTCCTTTAGGTCCTTTAAGTCCTTTACGTCCTTTAAAGCCGCGCCCCCTGCCAGCACCCCCGCCAGCAAAGCCATCAGCGGATCGCCCCCCAGGAGCAGCAGCGCCCAAAGCACCGCGACAACCCAGGCCATTCCCCGCCGCCCCTGCAGGAACCTCAGACAGGCCGCCACCAACGCAGGTGCCAGAGTCACCCCCGCGATCAGGTTGTAGAACGACAGGTGCGAGAGGTAGAACCCGCTCAGCGTCCAGCAGGCCGCGCCCGCCCAGGCCGCTTCGCGGCGGAGGCCCCAGGCGCGGGCCATCCAGTAGAACGCCAGCGGCGCCAGAAACAGATGCAGCCAGAAGTGCGCGTTGAGCGCCCAGAAGGTCGAGCCCGTGAGGTAGAGGACGTTGTCCGGGTAGAAGGGGACGGCGTTCGGGTTTCCGGCCAGCGGCTGGCCTCCGGCCCGGAAGGGGTCGATCAACGGGAAGTAGCCGGCCCGCATGGCCTGGGCCTGGGTCTGCTTCATGGGGAAGTGCGTGTTGAGCACGTCCCGCAGGTAGAGCGTGCCGGTGCCGCGGACGAGAGGGGCCGCGACCAGGAGGAGCAGGAGCGCGAGCAGGGGAAGGGCGTAGAGGACGAGCGTGCGCCGAGACGACTTTTCGCGATCATTCATGGAAACCGTCTCTTCCCCTTAGAATACCGCCCTGTGATCCGTCCGCTGGTCCGTTCGCTGCGGCCCACCCAGTGGGCCAAGAACCTGTTCGTCCTCGCTCCGGCCGTGTTCGGCGGCCTGCTGCTCGACGAGCGGGTCGCGGTGCGCGTGGGCCTGGCGCTGCTCGCCTTCTGCTTCGCGTCGAGCTCGGTCTACCTGGTCAACGACCTGCGCGACCGGGAGGAGGACCGCCGGCATCCGCTCAAGCGGTTCCGTCCGCTGGCGGCCGGGACTCTCCCGGTGACGGCCGCGGTGGTGGCGGTCGCGGTCCTGGCCGGAGCGGCGGCGGCGATCTCGGCGGCCCTGGGGCTCTCCTTCGCGCTGATCCTCGGCGGCTATCTTCTCCTGAACCTGCTCTACACGCTGCGGTTGAAGCACATGGTGATCCTGGACGTGATGTCGATCAGCATGGGCTTCGTGCTGCGGGTGGAGGCCGGCGGCGAGGCGGCCGGGGTGGAAGTGTCGCGCTGGCTCTTCCTCTGCACCACGTTCCTGGCCCTCTTCCTCGCCTTTTCGAAGCGCCGGCACGAGATCACGCTGCTCGCCGGGGCCGCCGCGGGGCAGCGCCGGGTGCTCGACCAGTACAGCCCGGCCTTCCTGGACCAGATGATCAACGTGGTGACGGCCTCGTCGGTCGTCTCCTACGCGCTCTACGCGGTCGCGCCCGAGACGGTGCAGAAGTACCACACGTACGACCTCGTCTACACCATCCCCATGGTGCTCTACGGCATCTTCCGCTATCTCTACCTGATGTACCAGCAGCCGGGGGAGCGCAATCCGACGGAGGCGATTCTCAGAGATCCGCCGTTCCTGATCAACATGATGCTCTGGGGCCTGGCCGTGTTCTGGATCGTGTACATCCGGTAGGCCATGCGCATCCTCCAGGTCGTCGTCCGTTTCTTCCCCTACGTCGGGGGCGTGGAGAACACGGTCTACCATCTCGCCCGGCGGCTCCAAGCGCGGGGCCACGAGGTGCGGGTGGTGTGCGCGGACGAGCCGGAGGGATCGCCGGCGGAGGTCGACGGCATCCCGGTCGTGCGCCTGCCGTGGCGGTTCAAGGTCGGCAACACGAACCTGGCGTTCGGGCTCTGGGAGGCGCTGCGGGCGGAGAAGGCGGACGTCATCCATGCCCATCTGCCGACCGCGTTCTTCATCGACATGGCGGCGGCGGCTTCCGAGGCGCTCGGGATTCCGCTGGTGCTGACCTACAACAACGACCTGGTCGGCGAGGGGATCAAGGGGATGCTGGCCGGGCTCTACAACCGGCACCGGCTGCCGCGGGTGCTCGCGGCGAGCGAGCGGATCGTGGTCACCAACCCGCTCTACCCTTCGCAGTCCCCGTTCCTGGACCCCGCCGATCCCAAGCTCGCCTACATCCCCTGGGGGGTGGACCCGGAGCGGTTCGAGCCCCGGGAGCTGCCTTCAGGGCCGATGACCGTGGGGTTCCTCAGCCTGCTCGACGAGCACCATCGCTACAAGGGATTGGAGGTGTTGCTCGAGGCCCTGGCCGAGCTGCCCGAGGTGTGGTTGCGGGTCGGCGGGTCGGGAAGGGAGCTGGGCTGGTACCGGGAGCGGGCCGCGGCTCTGGGGGTGGCGGACCGGGTGGAATTCCTGGGGTTCGTCGAAGACCTGAACGCGTTCTACGCCGGATGCCATGTGTTCGCGCTCCCCTCGACGGACGGACGGCGGGAAGGGTTCGGGCTGGTGCTGCTCGAAGCCATGGCTTGCGGCCGGCCGGTGTTGACGACTCCGATCGTGGGCATCGCCAGCGACATCGAGCCGCGGGGGGTGGGGGTGCTGGTGCCGCCGGATGATCCGGCCGCCCTCGCCGCCGGCCTGCGCGGGATGCGCGACCTCCCGGAGATGGGGCGGCGCGCCCGGCAGCTCGTCGAGGAGCGCTACACCTGGGACCGGGTCACGGACTCCTACGAGCAACTTTTCGAGAGCCTCGTCCGTGCGCATTCTTGAGGTGGTCGTGCGCTACCCCCCCTTCGTGGGTGGGGTGGAGGCCAGCGTCCACGAGGTGGCGCGGCGGCTGGCGGCGCGGGGTCACGAGGTGCGGGTGATCTGCGCCGACGATCCTCGCGGGGCGCCGACTCAGGTGGACGGGGTCGAGGTGGTGCGCCTCCCCTGGCGGTTCAAGGCCGCGAACACGAACCTCTGCTTCGGGCTCGGGGAGGCCATCCGGCGGGAGCGGCCGGACGTGATCCACGCTCATCTCCCCACCGCGTTCTTCGCCGGCCGGGCGGCCGCGGCGGCCCGGGGGATGGGCGTGCCCCTGGTTCTGACCTACCACAACGACGTGGCGGGCGAGGGGATCAAGAAGGCGGTCGCGGGGGTCTACAACCGAGTCTTTCTTCCCCGCCTGCTGGAGTCGAGCGCGCGGATCGTGGCCACGAATCCGCGCCACTCCCCGCGGATTGCGAACCCGGTCTGCATCCCCTGGGGCGTGGATACTGACCAGTTTCATCCTCCAGCCGAAGAGCCCGGACCGCCCCTGACGGTCGGCTTCCTGAGCCTGCTCGACGTCCATCACCGCTACAAGGGGCTGGAGGTGCTCTTCGAAGCCCTGCGCCTCCTACCGGAGGTACGGCTGAGGGTCGGCGGGAAGGGGGAGGATGCCGATTTCTACCGGCGGCGGGCCGAGGAGATGGGGGTCGCGGACCGGGTCGAATTCCTCGGCTTCGTCGAGGACCTGAACGCCTTCTACGGAGGATGCCACGTCTTCGCCCTCCCCTCCACGGACGTGCGCGAGGGGTTCGGGCTGGTCCTCCTGGAAGCCATGGCCTGCGGACGCCCGGTGCTGACGACTCCGATCGTGGGCATGGCGGCTGGCATCGAAGAGCGGAGGGCGGGGGTGGTGGTGCCGCCGAACGACCCGGTTGCCCTGGCGGAGGCCCTGCGGAGCCTGGAAGATCTCCCGGCCATGGGGCGGCGCGCTCGGCAGCTCGTCGAGGAGCGCTACACCTGGGAGCGCGCGGCCGACGACTACGAGGAGCTCTTCAGGTCCTTGACCGGCTCGAGCTCGAAATAGAGCTCGTTGGCGGGCAGCATCCAGCAGAAGAAGCGCTCGTAGGCGAGCGGAAAGGCGTTGATCAGCGCGGTGAGCACGCGGCTCGGGATCTCCCGCTTCTCGTTCTTGATCCAGAAGAAGCGGATCTGCCGCTTGCGGATGCGGAAGCGCAGGTGGGAGTAGAAGTTGTAGACCCCGCCCTCGGTGAAGTAGTCGAAGCTGAAGTAGCCGAAGAAACGCTTGTGCGTCGGGTCCGTGTAGGCGCCGAAGAACGACAGGTGCGGCACGTAGATCCGGATGACCGCGCCCGGCTTGCAGATCCGCCGCAGCTCGGCCAGCAGGGCGAAGAGGTCCGCGACATGCTCCAGGACGTGCGAGGTGAAGACCTCGTCGAACGAGTCGTCCGCGAAGGGGAGCGGCTTTTCGAGGTCGGCGACCACGTCGAGCCCGGGGATCTTCGCCAGGTCCAGGTTGACGTAGCCCGGCCGGATGTCCCGCCCGCAGCCCAGGTTGAGCTTTCTCACGGCGGCGAAGAATAGCACCATGGTAAAGTAACCCGCCCGTGAACCCTGGAGCTGCGCCCCTATCCGACCCGCGGGAGATCGAGGTCTCCGTGGTGATGCCCTGCCTCGACGAGGCGGAGTCGGTCGGCGTGTGCGTGGAAAAAGCCTGGAAGGCGATTCAGGCCATGGGGATCCCGGGCGAGGTGATCGTCGTCGACAACGGCTCGACCGACGGCTCTCCCGAGATCGCGGAGCGGGCCGGCGCCCGGGTCATCCACGAACGGCGGCGGGGCTATGGCTCGGCCTATCTGCGCGGCTTCGCCGAGGCGCGCGGGCGCTATCTCGTGATGGGCGACTCGGACGACAGCTACGACTTCCTCGACATCCCCAACTTCATCGGCGCGCTCAAGGACAAGGGCGTGGACATGGTGATCGGCTCGCGCCTCAAGGGGAAGATCCTCCCCGGCGCCATGCCCTGGTCGCACCGCTGGATCGGCAATCCGATCCTCTCCGGCATGCTGCGGCTGCTCTTCCGCACCCGGGTCTCGGACTCGCACTGCGGCATGCGGGCGTTCACGCGCGACGCCTACGAGCGCATGCGCCTGCAGACCACGGGCATGGAGTTCGCCTCCGAGATGGTGGTGGGCTCGCTGCGCGCCGAGCTCAAGATCCACGAGATCCCGATCACCTACCACCCGCGGGTGGGCGAGTCGAAGCTCTCGGGGCTGCGCGATGCCTGGCGGCATGTCCGGTTCATGCTGCTCTTCTCGCCGTCGTACCTCTTCCAGCTCCCGGGGCTGCTCCTGATGATCGTGGGCGGGCTGCTGATGGCCCTCCTCGCGGGCGGGCCGCGGGCGATCCTCGGCCACACCTGGGACTACCACGTGCTGATCCTCGGCGCGGCGGCTCTCATCCTGGGCTACAACCTGGTCCTGTTCGACGTCTTTGCCAAGACCTTCTCCATGGGCGCCGGGTTCGCGCGGCCCCGCCAATGGCTGGGGCGGCTCCATCGCGGGTTCTCGCTGGAGAGGGGGCTGATCCTGGGCCTCGCGCTCTTCCTCGCTGGCCTCGGGCTGGAGGGGAAGATCCTGCTCGACTGGATCCGGGCCGGCTCCGGTCCGCTGATGGCGGTGCGCGGCGTGGTGATCGGGATGACCGCCATGGTCATGGGAGCGCAGACCGTGTTCGCCTCCTTCCTGGTCAGCCTGATGCTGATCGAGCGGCGGTAGCCGGGGTCGCTCGGGCCTGCCCATGTCGAAGCTCGCCGCGGGCGTCCTCCGCTGGCGCCGCTGGCTCCCCTGGCTGGCCGCCCTCGCCATCCTGGCCTTTCTCGTGCGCGAGGTGCGGCTGGACCCCCTGCGCGAGGCGCTCCGCCACGGCGCCTGGGTGGCGCTCTCGGCTTTCATCGTGCTGGAGACGATCCTGACGCTGCCGGCCGACGCGCTCGGCACCCGCGAGGCGCTGGCCGCGGCCGGGGTGGACCGGCCGTGGATCGAGGTGCTCCTCGCCCGCGGCACGAGCTACCTCGTGGGGCTCGTCTCCTACTTTGCCGGCCAGGGGGGCGTGGGCTTCTACCTGGCGCGCACGGGCGTGTCCGTGGGCCGGTCGGCGGGCGCCGTGCTCCTGCTGATGATCGCCAACGGCATCGTGCTCGTCGTGCTCGGAGCGGTCAGCCTGGGGATCGAGATCGCCCGCGGCGGTTTGGAGACCGCCAATTCCGACCTCCTCCTGCTGACCGTCGCCGCCGCCCTGGCCGGGACCGCCGCCTATCTCGCGGTCATCGCGGCGCGGCCGCCGTGGCTGGCCCGGTACGGTCTGTTCGCGCCGCTCTTCGAGGCCGGGATCCGTGGCCATCTGCGTTCGATCGCGGCCCGCTTCCCCCACATGCTGCTGCTGGCGGCTCTCCACTGGGGCGCGTTCCGGATCTGGGGGATCGACGTGCCGCTGGGGCGCGGGCTGGCGCTCAACCCGGTCGTCCTCCTGATCGCGGCGCTGCCGGTCACCCCCGGAGGCCTGGGCACGACGCAGGCTCTCCAGGTGCTGTTCTTCAGCCCCTGGTCCCCCGCGGTTTCTCCCGATGCGCGGGCGGCCGACGTGCTCGCCTTCAGCCTCGTGCACCACGTGGTCGGCCTGCTCGCGCAGGGGGCGGTCGGGCTCGCCTGCCTGCTGCTCCTGCGGAGAGAGAGGCCGTGAGCCTGCGCATCCTCCTTTTCTACGACAGCATCTATCCCGGGTCCGTGGGGGGCGTGGAGCACCGGAACTTCGAGCTCGCCCGGGCGCTCGCGGCGCGGGGGAACCGGGTGACGCTCGCGGGGTTCGCCGAGGCACCGTCGGAGCCCGCGCCCGGGGTCGAGGTCCTGCCGGTCGGTCCTCCCGGCCGGCTGTACACCGCATCGGGGAAGCGCAAGACCGGCGAGGCCGTGCGCCTCGCCCGGGCGGTCCTCCGGCTCGACCTCGGCCGGTACGACGTGGTCGAGACCGCGAACATCCCCTACGCCCACCTGCCGCCGCTCGCCTTGTGCTGCCGGCGGGCGGGCAGGCCGCTCGTGGTGACCTGGTACGAGTACTGGGGCCGGTATTGGCGCCGGTACCTAGGCGCCAAGTGGCCAGTCTACGCCGCGATCGAGAGGATGACCGCGCGCCTGGGCACCGCCGCCATCTCGTCCAGCCGCCTGACCGCCGGGCGCGTGGCGAAGGTGCGCGGCGAGGAGGTGCCGGTGGTCCCCATCGGCATCCCCCTGGAGACGATCCGCAGGGCGGCGGAGGGAGGGGGTGAGGGTCCTCCCCTGGTCTACGCGGGACGGCTGCTCAAGGAAAAGCGCGTCGATCTCCTCCTGGAAGCCATGGCTCGGTTGGAAATGGCTCGGCTCGAAGGGATTGGATTGGCGATCTGCGGCGACGGTCCGGACCGCGGCCGCCTGGAGGACATCGCCCGCCGGCTCGGGCTTCAGGAGAGGATCGTCTTCCATGGCCATCTGCCGACGAACGTGGACGTCTGGAGGAAGATCGGAGAGTCGCGGATCGCGGTCCAGCCCTCCTCGCGGGAGGGCTACGGCATGTTCCCCCTGGAGGCCATGGCGGCCGGGCTGCCGGTCGTTTACTGCGAGTCCTCCGAGAGCGCGCTCTCCGAGCTGGTCGAGGACGGCGTGCAGGGGATGAGGACCGCGCCGGACCCGGGCGCGCTGGCCGCGGTCCTCGACCGGCTGCTGACGGACGAGGGGGAGCGCCGCCGTCTCGCGGACAACGCCCGCCGGCATGCCGGCGACTTCGACTGGAGCGCGGTGGCCGCCGTCACCGAGGCGGTCTTCCGGAAAGCTCTCGTTCGATAGACAATGCGCCCAATGTTCCTGGTCGATCTCCTCGGCGCGGGGCTCACGCTCCTGACCCTGCTCTTCCTGTTCCTGAGCGGTTACCTGCTCGCGCGGATGCTGCTCGGCAGGCGGGCTGAGGAGGACCCGCTCGCCTTTGCCATCGCGGCGCTGCTCCTGACCACGGCCGAGGCGGTGCTCCTGGGCTTGTTCCTCGGCGCTCTGGGCCTGCTGCGGATCGACCTCGCCCTGGCGCTCCTCATCGGGATCACCCTCATCCCCCTTCTGCGGGCGCGGCGCACCGGCGAGGACCTCCTGGAGCCGGCGCGCCTCCTTGGGCGGCGGGGCTGGAGCCGGGTCGTGGAGCACCCGATCCTCTGGCTGATGGCCGCCCACGCGGTGTTTGCCGAGGGGCTGCGCGGGCTGTTCCGGCCGCCGCTGTCGTGGGACAGCCTCATGTACCACCTGCTGATCACCGCGACCTGGCTGCAGGAGCAGCGGATCGCGCCGATCTTCGGCATGCACCCGACCTACTTCTACGGCTATCAGCCCTCGAACGGGTCGGTCTGGCTCTGGTGGTGGATGGCCCCGTCGCACAGCGAGCTCTACGCCAACCTCGCCTTCTTCCCGCAGACGGCGCTCCTCGCCCTGGCCGCGGGGGGGATCGCGCGGGAGCTCGGAGCGCGCCGCCACTGGCCGCTGGCCGCGCTGTTCACGCTGCTGGCGCCGGTGGTGATCCGCTTCACCGCGACCCAGTACGTCGACATCTTCCTGGGAGCCGCCTTCGCCGCCGCGGCCTTCCTCGCCCTGCGCTGGATGCGCGAGCCGCGCTGGAGCGACGCGGTGCTGGCCGGGGCCGGCATGGGCCTGGCGGCGGGCACCAAGGTGCTGGGGATCCCGTTCGCGCTCTCTCTCGGCCTGGTGGTGCTGCTCGCCCGCGGGAGCCGGGGCCGCCGGCTGCCGCAGCTCGGCGCGGCGGCGCTCGCCCTGGTCCTGCTCGGCGGCTTCTTCTACGCGCGCAACACCCTCGAAGGAGCGGGCCCGCTCGCCGCCCGTTGCGAGGGGACGCCGGGAGCCGCGGCCTCCGGGCCGATCCCGACGATCCCGCGGATCAACACGGTGGCCTACATGGTTCCGCGCGGCGAGATGACCTGGGACGTGCTGGTGGACGTCTTCCTCGGAGTCCCCCGGCCGGGCTCCGAGGAGATCGGGATCGGTCCCCAGCTTCTGCTCCTGCTGCCGGTCTTCCTGTTGCCCTGGCTGCTCGCGAAAGAGGTCCGCCGCGGGGCGATCCTGGTCTGGAGCCAGGTGGTGATCCAGCTCGT
>JBJMGZ010000131.1:0-6067 GCA_045807605.1 Thermoanaerobaculia bacterium
GGCCTGCGGCATCCCGGCCACGGCCAAGGGGGTATCGGTGAACCTGACCGCGATCCCAGGGGCGAGCGGCGGGGTCATGACGCTCTACCCCGGCGATGCCGCGACGCCGAACACCTATACCATCAGCTTCAACGCCTCGAACAACCGGGCCGACAACGCCGTCATGGGACTCGCTTCGAACGGGGACGGCACGCTGGCGGTCGTAGTGGTGATCAACGGCGGCGGGACCATGAACATGGTCCTCGACGTCAACGGCTACTTCGAGTAATCCAGACGAACGGCGGGACCGCTCGGTTCCGCCGTTATTTGCCGGCGCGCCGCACCCGGAACGCGGCCACGGCTTGCGCCTTGCCCTCGGACCCCGCCGATATCGCGGCGGCCATGCGGCGGACGACCTTGCCCCAGTTGGCCTGGGCGGTCCACTTCTTCGCTTCGACCGGCTCGCTCACCACGCCGGGAGCGGTCAGCCGCGCGGCGAGGTCGGGCCGGGGGCGGCCCTGCGCATCGACCGCCATGGCCTCGAAGCCCACGCCTCTCTTGTAGATCGCCAGGAGGCCGAAGACCTCCTCGCTGCCGGGCACCTGGAGCAAGGCCACCTGGCCGCGGGGGCCCTCCTCCAGCTCCATCAGCACCCCCTCGACCAGCGGATGGCCCGAGGCGAAATAGTCCAGGGTCTCGCGGTCCACGGCCTCGGCGCGGTCGAAGGTGCCGAGATAGCGCGAGCCCGGCGCAACGCCGGGGATGTGGTCCACCAGGGCCTCCCATCCGAACTCGATCCCCCACACACTGCGGCCGCTCTGCGGCTCCACGAGGAAGCCGAAGCGGCCCGCGGCGCGCAGGACGACGTTCTCGTTCAAGAGGTCCAGGTCCGGCGGCACCCGGGCCAGGATCTCCTCTTCCATCTCGGGCCGGTAGGGGTCCCGGTGCAGCTCGTGGTAGGCGGCGCTCCGCACGCGGTCGTGCGCCTCCTGCGCCTCCCTGAGCACGCCTGCGAACACGGCCGGGTCCACCTCCCCGGGTCCGTGCAGGGCTTCGCGTTCCACGGCCCGGGCCACATGCCGCAGCTCCCGCTCCAGCCCGCCGAGCGGCTCCTCGAACAGGCCGATGGCCTCGTAGAGCCCCGCGACCGCCCGCCCGAGCCCGGCCGGCGGCCGGAAGTAGACGATCTCGGTGGGGATCGTCCGGCCGATCCGGTCGAGCCGGCCGATCCGCTGCTCCACCACGGCCGGGTTCCAGGGCAGGTCGAAGAGCACGAGCCGGTGGCAGAACTGGAAGTTGCGCCCCTCGCCGCCGGCCTCGGTGGAGATCAGCACGCCCGGCCCCTCCGGCAGCCGGAACTGCGCCACCTCGATGTCCCGGCGCTCGGGCGCGAGGTCCTCGTGAAAGAGGCCGGCCCGCGCCCGGCCTTCCCTCTCGATGGCCGGCTTGAGCCTGTCCAGGGTCTCTTTGTGGGCGACGAAGACGAGCGTCTTTTCGCCGGCCTGCTGCCAGCGGGCCGCCTGCTCGGCCAGCCAGCGCACCCGCGGATCAACGCGCTCGGCCTCGGCGATCAGATCCGCGAGCTCCGGATCGGCGGGCAAAGCCGCAGGCGAAGAGAGCGCCCGGACGATCCGCTCGGCCTTGCGCCGCTCCGCCAGGGCATTTTCGGCCGGCTGGGATCGCACCCGGCGCTCCAGGGCGAGCAGCGCCTCCCAACCGGCGGGATCATCGATCTCGACCGGGACTCCGACCCGCGGCGGGAGCCCGCCGATGTCCATCCGCCGGGTGGAGCTGGTGCAGGGGGGCAGGGGCTCGCGCCGGGCGAGACGCTCCGCGAAGCTCTGCGTCTCCGGAAGCTCCTCGGGCCGGAGGAGCTGGAGCAGGCGGAAGAAGCCGTTGGCATCGTCCTCCAGCGGGGTCGCGGTCAGGAGAAGGACGTGCCGGCCCGCGGCCGCGATGGGAGCGATGGCCCGGTAGGCCTCGTTGCCGGGATGGCCGGGCTGCCGCCGCAGGTGGTGGGCCTCGTCCACGACCAGAAGGTCGATCCCGGCCTCGACCGCCTGCTCGGTGAGCCGCCGCCGGGAGGAGAGCAGGCCGAGCCCGATCACCGAGCGCCGGTGGATGTCGAACGGGTTGAAGTCCGCTCCATGGTCGCGCGCGACATCGGCGAGGCGCTTCTCGTCCAGCAGGGCGAAGGCCTGGTGGTACTTCCGCCAGAGCTCGCCGAGCCACTGCAGCGTCAGGGTCTCGGGCGCCACGATCAGGGTGCGGTCGGCGCGGCCGGTCTGGAGGAGCCGGTTGAGGATCAGGCAGGCCTCGACCGTCTTGCCGAGCCCCACCTCGTCGGCCAGGAGCCAGCGCACCGGATCGCTGTGGCAGGCGCGCTCCGCGGCGTAGAGCTGGTGCGGAAAGATCTGGATGCGTCCGCCGAGGAAGGAGGCCAGGCCGCCGGCCTGGCGCAGGCGCTGGAGGCGCAGGCCGTCCAGGCGGTTCACGAAGTCGTCGTAGCTGTCCACCTGGCCGCGGGCCAGGCGCTCGGCGGCGGGGAGCTCGACGGGCAGCGGCCAGAGGTCGGAGACGGAAACCTCGCGGCCGTCCTCCAGTCGGCAGACGCCGCCCTCGCAGGAGGCGACCACGACGGTCTCGACCTCGCCGCCGGATTCCCAGCGCGCCCGGGTCCCCGGCGTGAGCGCCAGGGGGATGAGGGCATCCGAGCCGGTGGCGAAGGCGAGGGTCTGGCCGCTGTCCGGGAAGCGCACCTGGACGTTGCGGCCGAGGATCTCGACGACCTCGCCGGGTCCCAGCTCGGGGTTGAATCGGTGCGTCAGGCGGTCGCCGGGCTTCCACATCGCGGCGGATTGTAACCGCGCCGGGGAGTCTTCCTCAGGCCACGACCGGCAGGCGCTGATCCGGGAGCTCCATGACCCGCGTCCTGGCGATCATGTCGTCCACGAGCGCACGGACCTCGGCCCAGTCGTGGCTGGCCACCAGGTCGCTCATCCGGGCGCTGACCTCGCGGCAGCCGCCGAACTGCTGGTAGAAGAGGCAGTAGTCGCAGCGGCCGAACGACGTTTCCCCCTTCACCTCGTCCGACTTGCTGCAGAGGTCGCAGACGGCGTTGATGTCGGTGAGCAGGGTGACCGTGTCCACCATCCCAATCGAATCGCGGATGGCGGTCCACTGCCGGATGGTTCCTTCTTGGGCTTCCTTCCAGGTCATGGCTCGAGCCCTCCCTTTCGCTTGAGGATGCCCGAGCCCGGACCGCGCCACCACGGCTCAAAGGGCGGGGAGGCCCCACCCCGCGGGAGGGCGGGAGGGGCACGGAATACGGACGAACACGGACTACCACGGACTTGCACGGACAGATCCGGGGTCCGTGTGGGTCCGTGCTCGTCCGTGTCAGTCCGTGGTTTACTCCACCCGTGGTGACCCTCCTCTGCCCGGTCCGAGGCTGCGGCGCTCCTCTGGAGCGCGGGGAGCGGTCCTGGGCTTGCTCCCAGGGGCACTCCTTCGACATCGCCCGGAGCGGCTACTGCAACCTGCTCCAGCCGCAGGACCGCAAATCGAAGAGCCCCGGGGACCCGAGGGAGGCGGCGCTGGCCCGCCGGCGCTTTCTGGAGGCCGGGCACGGCGACTTCCTCCTCGAGGCTCTGCGGCAGGAGGTCCAGGGAACGACCCTCGACGTGGGCTGCGGCGAGGGCTTCTTCCTCGGGTCGCTCGGCCCGGAGGAGGCCCACGGCGTGGACCTCTCGGTTCCCGCGATCGAGCTCGCGGCCCGGCGCTGGCCCGCGGTGAATTGGTGGGTGGTCAACGCCGACCGCGCCCTCCCCTTCGCGGACGGTTCCTTCGACACGGCGCTCTCCATCGCCGGCCGCCGTCCCGCGGCCGAGCTGCGGCGGGTCCTGAAGGGCCGCCTCCTGGTCGCGGTCCCCGGGGAGGACGACCTCATCGAGCTGAGAGCGGCCGTGCTGGGGGAGGGGAGGCTCCTCGGAAGAGTGGAGAAGACGGTGGCCGAGCTGGCCGGCTTTTTCGAGCTGGAGTCCCGCCGCACCCTCCGTTCCATGGAGAAGGTGAATGCCCGGGACGCCCTGGCCGCCACCTACCGCGGAGCCCGACAGAGCCAGCGCAAGGAGCTGGGAGAAATGCAGGTGACCCTGAGCTTCGACCTGCTGCGATTTCAGTAAGGCCCCCTCTCCCCCGCGCAGGCGGGGGAAAGCCCGGCCGCAGGCCGGTGAGGAGAGGGGGGATGGGATCAATACAAAAACCCCGGCCTCTTGCGAGGCCGGGGCTTTTTTGGTCTGTGTCGGTGGCGTTGGGTTCCCCGTCCGGGTCACCCTCCGTCATCCTTGGAGGAGCCTCTTACGAGGACGCCACCTCCAAACCGTGACTGTCGTTCAAGGATCACCTCCTTTCTGGGCGTATCCGTCTTCGGCGGGCCCCAACCCGCCCGGTCCCATCAGCCGCCCAAACCGCTGAGGACCGCCACGTCACACCCCCGAAAGGAAGCGCGTGGAGCCGGAACGAGAAGATGGTGCGGGAAAGGGGCGGCAATGTCAACGCCTGCTTTGAACCCCTGTGATACCTTTCGCACCCGTGAAAGCAGCATATCGACCGAGGAGCTGACCGCCGATGAAGAAGATCGGGATTCTGTTCGGCCAGGAAGACACCTTCCCCTGGGCCTTCCTGGAGCGCGTCAAGCGCAAGAGCGTGGCAGGGCCTACCGGGATCATTGCGGAGCCGGTCCGCATCGACAAGCTCGTCCAGGGCGAGCCGAGCGGCTATGCCGTCATCATCGACCGCATCTCCCAGGACGTCCCCTTCTACCGCGGCTATCTGAAGAACGCGGCTCTCAACGGCACGGCGGTGGTCAACAACCCGTTCTGGTGGAGCGCCGACGAGAAGTTCTTCAACAATTGCCTGGCGACCAAGATCGACGTGGCGGTCCCCAAGACGGTGCTGCTCCCCTCCAAGGAGCATCCGCCGGACACCAGCGGCAAGTCGTTCCGCAACCTCGCCTATCCGCTCGACTGGGACGGGATCTTCGACTACATCGGCTTCCCGGCCTTCTTCAAGCCCTTCGCCGGCGGCGGCTGGAAGAGCGTCTACCGGGTGACCAGCCCGGAGGACCTCTTCCGCGCCTACGACGAGACCGGCCAGCTCGTGATGATGCTCCAGGAGGAGATCGTCTTCACCGAGTACTTCCGCTGCTACGCGCTCGACTGCCGGGACGTCCACATCATGCAGTACGACCCCCGGCGGCCGTTCCATGAGCGCTACGTGCGCAACGGCCCGCCGGTCGATCCCGCGCTGCTCAAGAAGGTGCACGACGACGTGCTCGCCTTGAACCTCTGGCTGGGTTACGACTTCAACACCGTCGAGATGGCGGTGCGCGACGGCATCCCCTACGCCATCGACTTCTGCAACCCGGCGCCGGACGCCGACGTCAACTCGATCGGCGAGGACAACTTCTCCTGGATCGTCGAGAAGGCCGCCGACATGGTGATCCGCAAGGCGACCCTGCACATCGGCGGCGGCGACAACCTGCGCTGGGGTCAGTACATCCGCAGGGCGGCCGCGCCGCCGGTACCCGCCGTGGGGACCGTGGCCGCCGAGCCGGCCGCCGAAACGGCGAAGACAGTTGCCAGCAACGAGGCGGTCTCCAGCAAGGGGTAAGTCCTCATGGCCGAAGCGAAGCTGTTCACGCTGGGGATCGAGGAGGAGTTCCAGCTCATCGATCCGGAGACGCGCGACCTTCGCTCGCACGTCCAATATCTCCTCGACGACGAGCACACGCTCGCCGACCAGTTGAAGCCCGAGCTTCACCAGTCGGTCATCGAGGTGGGGACGAACATCTGCAAGGACATCCACGAGGCCCGCCGCGAGGTCACCTCGCTGCGGGCCAACCTGTCGAAGCTGGCGCGGCGCAACGGCCTGACCATCGCGGCGGCGGGCACCCACCCGTTCGCCCACTGGAAGGACCAGCTCATCTCCCCCCACGAGCGGTACACGGAGATCGTCGAGGACCTCCAGCAGATCGCGCGGGCCAACCTGATCTTCGGGCTCCACGTCCACGTCGGCATCGAGGACC
>JBJMGZ010000132.1:0-4353 GCA_045807605.1 Thermoanaerobaculia bacterium
GGCCGGGCCTTCGGCCCAATGTTTGAGAATGCCGGCGGGGACGCCAGCGCACCCAGGGAAAGCGCCGCTCGGCAAAGTTCATACCCGGCAGCTCCAGGTTGACGGCGTACTAGAGCCTTGTCACGCCAGAAAAGATGGGCCGATTCGTCACGTAGGGGCGCCCCTTGTGGGTGCCCTGGACGGAGGGCGGCCACAAGGGCCGCCCCTACGGAATCCTTCCTTTTCGTTGTGCTGACCTCCTAGTGTCTTCCCTGGCCGCGGGTCGGGTAGACTTCCCTCGTGCCCAAAAAGACCGCAGGCCTCACGACCATCCAATGGCTCATCTGCGTCATCGCTGCGATGGGCTTTGCCTTCGACATTTACGAGCTGCTCGTGCTGCCGCTCATCGTCCGCCCGGCTCTTCAGGAGCTGGTGGGCGCCGCGCCGGGCTCGCCCGAGTTCCAGATGTGGGTGGGCCGGCTGTTCTACATCCCGGCCTTCGCCGGCGGCATCTTCGGCCTGCTGGGCGGCTATCTCACCGACATCCTGGGCCGGCGGCGGGTGCTCACGTTCAGCATCCTGCTCTATGCCGGAGCGGCGTGCGCGGCCGGCTTCTCGACCTCGATCGAGATGCTGCTGGTCTGCCGCTGCCTGGTGTTCATCGGCGTCTGCGTCGAGTTCGTGGCCGCCGTCGCCTGGCTCGCCGAGCTGTTCCCCGAGCCCAGGCGGCGCGAAAAGGTGCTCGGCTACACCCAGGCGTTTTCGTCGCTCGGCGGCCTGATGGTCGCGGTGGTCAGCGGCCTGCTGGCCAGGTACGCGGCCAGCCTGCCGGCCCTGTCTGTAATTACCGCCGGGGGCATCGCCGATCCCCACGCCGCCTGGCGCTATACGCTGATGTCGGGCGTCATCCCGGCCATTCCGCTGATCCTGATCCGGCCGTTCCTGCCGGAGTCGCCGGCCTGGCAGAAGAAGCGCCAGGAGGGCACGCTCCAGCGGCCGAGCCTCGCCGCGCTGTTCGCCCCCGAGCTGCGCCGCACCACCCTGGTGACCACGCTGATGTTCGCCATGTCCTACGGCGCCGCCTTCGGTGCCATCCAGCAGATCCCGCAAATGGTGCCGGGGCTCCAGGAGGTGCGGGCGATGACCGCCGATCAGCCGGCCCCCGAGGCCCGGCGCACCGAGCAGGCGGTCGCCTCGAACGTCGTCAAGGTGCAGGAGATCGGCGGGCTGGTGGGCCGCGTGGCTCTCGCCATGCTGGCGGTCGCGATCGTCAGCCGGCGCCGGCTGATCCGCCTGTTCCAGATCCCGGGGCTGATCGTGATGCCCCTGACCTTCGCCTGGGCCGCCACCACCAGCCTCGATCTGCTCTACCCGATGGTCTTCGTCGCCGGGTTCCTGACCGTCGCGCAGTTCAGCTTCTGGGGCAACTACCTGCCGCGGGTCTACCCCCTGCCCCTGCGCGGCACCGGCGAGAGCTTCGCCGCCAACATCGGCGGCCGCCTGATCGGCACCTCGTTCGCCTGGCTGACCGCGACCCTCGCCGTCACCTCCGACCGCGCGGCAGCTCCCGCCAAGATGGCGATGACCGCCGCGGCGGTCGGTTTCGCCGTCTACCTGGTCGGGTTCATCGCCTCGTTCTGGCTGCCCGAGCCGCCGGTGGAGACGGCGCCCGAAGAGGCCGCCGCCGCCAAAGCCCCGGCTTCCTGAGAGAGCCACACCGATCAACTGCCCTAGGAACAAACCGGCCCATCCCCATTCAGGCTTTTCTACAGTAGACTTGCAACAACCTCAGGATTTCTGCCCGGGGAGTGGGAGAAGGAGCCTCTTGGACAGTCCGATTCGAGTCCTCGTCGTGGATGACCATTTCGTCGTGCGCAAGGGGGTTTGTGCCCTGCTCGCGGGCGCCGAAGGCATCGCGGTCGCCGGGGAGGCCGGCGACGGCGAGCAGGCGGTCGCGGAGGCGCGGCGCCTGCGTCCCCGGGTGGTCCTCATGGACCTGAAGCTTCCGGGGCTCGACGGCGTGGCGGCCACCCGCGCGATCCTCGCCGAGCAGCCGGCGACGGCGGTCGTGGCCCTGACCGGCTCCGACGTGGAGGACGAGGTGCTCGCCGCCGTCGAGGCGGGAGCGCTGGGCTACCTCGCCAAGACCTCGCCGCGGGACGACTTCCTCGAGGCCATCCGCCGGGTCGCGCAGGGCGACGCCTGGCTGCCGGCGCACCTCACCCGCCGCCTCCTGACCCGGCTGAAGCCCCGGCCGGCGCCGGAGCTGGAGCCGCTGACCGGGCGCGAGCGCGAGGTCCTGGAGCTGCTCGCCCGCGGCTGGAGCAACCGCCGCATCTCCCAGGAGCTCGCGATCGCGGAGATCACGGTGCGCACGCACGTGAGCCACATCCTCGGCAAGCTCGGCGTGAGCAACCGCGTGGAGGCGGCCCTCCACGCCCTGCGCTCGCACAAACCGGGCCTGCCGCCGGGCTCCTGAGCCATGGCGGGGACCTCCGATACAGGCGGGAGCGAATCCCGCTTCCGGCGCCTCGAGATCCTGGGGCTCGCCAACGGGACCGGCCTTCTCGTCCTCGCCTTCCTGATCCCGGCGCTGCCGTTCTCCTCCCCCGTGTCGATCCCCCTCGCGGTCGCGTTCGCGGCATGCGCCGCCAACGCGCTCCGGCTGCGTCGCGGCTTCTGGGCGGCGCTCGAAAGCGAGCTCGGGCGGCGCAAGCAGGCGGAACAGGAGGCCCGCGCCGCGGATCTCGCCAAAACCAGGTTCCTGGCGAGCGTGAGCCACGAGATCCGCACTCCCATGAACGGTATCCTCGGCATGACCGAGCTGCTGCTCGGCAGCGGCCTCACCCCTGCCCAGCGCGAGCAGGTGGAGCTGGTCCGCACCTCGGCCGATGCCCTCCTCGCCCTGGTCGACGACATCCTCGACCTCGCCCGCATCGAAGCCGGCCGCCTGCTGCTGCGCCCGCGGGACTTCCGCCTCCCCGAGCTCCTGAGCAACGCGCTCCGGCTGCTCGCGCCCCAGGCCGGGGAGCGCGGGCTCGACCTCGGACTGGAGGTCGACCCCTGGCTCCCGGACGGCCTCCACGGCGACGCCGTGCGCCTGCGCCAGGTGCTCCTCAACCTGGTGGGCAACGCCATCCGCTTCACGCGCCAGGGCTCGGTGACCGTCCGCGTCGAGGCCGAGCAGCCCGCGACGGAGGGCTCGACGATCCGCTTCGAGGTGCGCGACACCGGCGTGGGCATCCGGCCCGAGGACCAGGCGCGGCTCTTCCAGCCGTTCGGCCAGACCGACAGCGCCGCCTCCCGCCACCTGGGGGGCACCGGGCTCGGGCTGGTCATCTCCAAGAGCATCGTCGAGATGATGGGAGGCGAGATCGGCTTCGAGAGCACCCGCGGCGCGGGCTCGACCTTCTGGTTCCGGCTCCCCCTGGTGCGCGCGCTGGGCTCCGGCCCGCCCTCCTGGACGCCGCTCGGCGAGGCCGGCCACCTCGTCCGCCGGCAGGACGGGCGCGAGCTGCGCGTCCTGGTGGTGGACGACCGCGCCTCGAACCGCGCCGTGGCCCTGGCCATGCTGCGCGAGCTCGGCTACACCCCCGAGGCCGTGGAGAGCGGCGAGGAGGCCCTCGCTCTGCTCGCCCACCAGCCGGACGACCAGCCGTTCGACGCGGTGCTCCTCGACAGCGAGATGCCCGGGCTCGACGGCCGCGAGACCTGCCGCCGCCTGCGCCAGAGCGAGACGGACGGCCGGCGCGTGCCCGTGATCGCCATCACCGCCCATACCGAGCCGGAGGAGCGCGAGGCCTGCCTCGCGGCCGGCATGGACGACTGCCTGGTCAAGCCCTTCCAGGCCGCGGACCTCGCCGCCCGGCTCGACTGCTGGATCGCGGGCCAGGCCGTGGACGACCTCGAAGAGCGCCTGGCCGGCTTCAAGGCCCTCTCCGCCGACGCCGGCCCCGACATCGGAGCGCAGGTGGTCGAAGCCTTCCTCCACCAGGGGGAGAACGACCTCGCCACCCTGCGCCGCGCGCTCTTGCAACAGGACGCCGCCGCCCTCGCCGAGGCCGCCCACGGCCTCTCCGGCAGCGCGGCCCTGCTCGGCGCCCGCGCCCTCGCCGAGAGCGCCGGCGAGCTCGCCACCCTCGCCCGCGGCCAGCGCCTCGAAGCCTGCGCCGCCCGCCTGTCCCGGGTGGAGCGCGACTACCGCGACGCCGCGGGCCGGATGCGCTGAAGCACGGACACACGGACGAGCACGGACCCCCACGGACGGCAGGAGCCACATCCGTGGCTGTCCGTGAAGGTCCGTGTTCGTCCGCGCGAGGCGCCGCTTAATTTTGTCCTTAACGAAATTTATTTACCCTGTGTCCCATGCTCCTC
>JBJMGZ010000133.1:0-3378 GCA_045807605.1 Thermoanaerobaculia bacterium
GCTCTGGATCGATCCGGAATCGCTCCGGATGCATCGGACGTGGCTCCGTATGAAGTCAGCGCCGCTCCGGATGCGTTCGGCGCGGCCCGGGATCGATCGGGAGCCGCTCGGATTGGATCGGGAATGGCTCGCGATGCGCTCAGGAGCGCTCGGAGCAGGGGGAGAGCGGCGCTGGAGGGGGAAAAAGCCGGGGGCGTCCGGCAGCGCGCCCCCGGCAAGACAGGCTACTTCACAGAGTCAGGAGTCGAAGAGGAGGGCTTGGCGGTCGCCGGAGCCGGGGGCTTCGTCGCCGACTTCCGGGTATGACCCGCGACAATTACCTTGGCCGGTTGACGACAATTACTTTGGCCGGTCGGCGGAGCCCTGTCGTGCTGTGGAAGAGTGCCCTCCTGAGAGGGGGGCTGATGGTCACAGACCGGCAGGTCAAGCTGCTGAGGTACAAGCTCATGGAAGGCAAGACACAGGAAGGGGCGGCGGCCAGCGCCGGGATGTCAGTACGGACGGCTCGTAGATGGCGGGAGGGGGGGCTGCTGCCCTCCCAGAGGGCAGCAGCCCCAAGGTCATGGCGGACTCGCCACGACCCTTTCGCCGGCATCTGGGAGGCGGAGGTGGTGCCGTTGCTCGAGAAGGACGAGGAGGGGGTGTTCGAGGCGGCCCGGCTCTTCGAGGAGTTGCAGGAGCGCCATCCCGGGCGCTTCTCGCCGGGGCAGTTGCGGACGCTGCAGCGGCGCATTCGCGACTGGAAGGCTCTGCGCGGGCCGGCGCGCCAGGTGATCTTTCCGCAGGTCCACCCGCCGGGACGCGAGGCGGTGGTGGACTTCACGCACGCCTCGGACCTGGGCGTCACTCTGGCCGGCCAGCCGCTGGCTCACCTGCTGTTCACCTTCAAGCTCAGCTTCAGCGGCTGGAGCTGGGTACGCGTCGCCTTCGGCGAGACCTTCGAAGCCTTGGTAGAGGGCGTCCAGGGCGCTCTGTGGGCTCTCGGAGGAGTTCCCGAGGTCCTGCGCCACGACAACCTGTCGGCGGCGACTCACGAGCTCAAGAGAAGCGGCGGTCGGGCTCTGACCGAGCGCTTCCGTGGCGTGCTCGAGCACTACGGCCTGCGCTCGACGCGCATCCGGCCGGGAGAGTCGCATGAAAACGGCGTTGCCGAGAGGGCCAATGACCTGATCAAGAGGGAGCTCGCGCAGGCCCTGGTGCTGCGCGGCGGCCGAGACTTCGACAACCTCGATCAGTACCAGCTCTTCGCCAGCGAAGCGATCCAACGCCACTTCAACCGCTTCTTGGCCGAGAAGCTCGACAAGGAGCGCGAGCATCTGCGTGCCTTGCCGTCGTCGGCCGTGCCGACCTACACCACCTATCACCCCACCGTGCGGCGCTGGAGCACCATCCGCGTCTGCGGCCGTTCGTACTCCGTGCCCTCCCGTCTGATCGGACACGAGGTCGAAGTGCGGCAGCATCCCGACTTGCTCGAGGTCTACTACCGCGGGCAGAAGCTCGAGACGATGCCGCGCCTGCGCGGCGAGAGCGAGACACGCATCGACTACCGCCACATCATCTGGTCTTTGGTGCGCAAGCCCGGCGCCTTCGCCCGCTACCGCTTCCGCGAGGAGCTGTTCCCCACGATCACCTTCAGACGCGCCTACGACCACCTCAGAGCCGTGCGCGGTGACCGGGCCGAGGTCGAGTACGTCCGCATCCTGCACCTGGCCGCCAGCACCATGGAGAGCCAGGTCGAGGGCGCCTTGGCTCAGCTGCTCGAAGCCGGCAGCGCCTTCGACTATGCCGCCGTCAAGGCTCTTGTCTGCCCCAAGCCCATCAACGTCCCGGTGCTCACCCTCCCGGCTCCGGATCTCCGGGCCTACGACCGCCTGCTGGCAGGTGCGCGATGAACGGCCAGGCTGACGCTGCCGGGCCGCGGCTCGAGCAGCTGCTGAGCACGTTCAATCTCACCACCGCCGCCAGCGAGATCGTCCCTCGCCTCACCGCCGCCGGCCATGATGAGCTGCTGCCTCTGCTCCTCGACATCTTCGAGCTCGAACGACAGGACCGCGACAAGCGACGCGTCGACCGCTTGAGGCACGCTTCCAAGCTGCCGCCGGGCAAGACCTTGGCCACCTTCCAGCAGGACCACCTGCCCAAAATCCTGGCCGGCAAGCTACGCGAGCTGGCCCGCGGCGACTTCCTGCAACGAGCCGTCAACGTCCTCGCCTTCGGCTTGCCGGGCACCGGCAAGAGCCACGCCGCCTGCGCCATAGGACACGCTCTGATCGAGGCCGGCCACTCCGTCCTCTTCACGCCCACATTCAAGCTCGTCCAGGAGCTGCTCGTCGCAAAACGTGACTTCCAACTCCCCAGAGCGCTGCGCAAGCTCGACAGCTTCGAGCTGCTCATCCTCGATGACCTCGGCTATGTCCAGCAGGCACCCGAAGAAATCGAGGTCCTCTTCACCCTTCTGGCCGAACGCTACGAGCGCCGGTCGCTGCTCATCACCAGCAACCTGGTCTTCAGCCAGTGGGAGCGCATCTTCAAAAACCCCATGACCACCGCGGCCGCCATCGACCGCCTGGTCCACCACTGCGTCATCCTCGAGTTCGACCTACCCAGCTATCGGACTCAGAAGACCGGAGCGCTCCCGACGCCGGCAGAGCCGGCGCCGAAGCCCTCCACCAAGCGCAACTGAACCATGGGCATGCGACCACACTGCCCTTCTACCTGGACCGCGCCGAGGTCGCCGGCGCGGCTCCTTCACCCGCCGCCGACCGGCCAAAGTAATTGTCGTCGACCGGCCAAAGTAGTTGACGCGGAACACCAAGGGGCTCATCCTGTTGGACGGACCAGCCATTAGTTTTTCGGCGCCGTCTTTCACGAAGACTCTGGTCTTTACTGAGGAGTTCGCAACCGTGGTGAGAATCCGGAGGCGATCGTGGTCGAGCAAGCAGCGCGAGTCCCAAACTCCCGTGGTCGGGCCCGCGAATTGCTTCGCAACTCGCTACGGTCGTTCTCGGATCCGGATCCAGTCCCAAAAGATGCAGCTTGGCCTCCGCTTCGCTGCGGCCAAACTGCCCGGTCTGCGGACCGGCCGAGGGGTCAGGCACCTCGTGGAGCCAAGCGGGGGCCTTGGTGGCCAGAGGAGCCGATCGTGGACCCGGAGGTCTTCTATCGCCAGCCGGCAGGTCCGTTGTAGAATAAAGAAAGGCAGCGCAGTGGAGGCATAGCCATATACGCGAGTAGGAAACCTTGGTTCGGCCAACCAAGCGGCTCCAGCGGACGGCTGACGCCGCGCGCTGAGCCGCAGCAGCGTTGGGCGCGCAGACGCGGGCTTGTTTCAAGATTAGAAGAAGAGGAGGATAATATTTCGTGGCTAAGAAACCCCCA
>JBJMGZ010000134.1:0-6171 GCA_045807605.1 Thermoanaerobaculia bacterium
TCGCCGGCTTCAAGGGGCTGCCGCACCGTATGGAGCGGGTCGGCGAGAAGGACGGGGTCACCTGGTTCAACGACTCCAAGGGGACCAACCCGGCCGCGACCGCGAAGTCGCTCGAAGGGTTCGCGGATGGCACGGTCCACCTGATCCTGGGCGGGCGCAACAAGGGGGCCGATCTCACGACGCTCGCGCCGATCGTCGGCCAGAAGGTCCGCCGCGCCTACCTGATCGGCGAGGCCGCGGGCGACTTCGCGCGGGCGCTCGAAGGAGTCGTCCCGCTGGAGCGCTCCGAGACGATGGAGCGCGCCGTCCGTTCGGCGGCGCAGCAGGCGAAGGCGGGCGAGGCCGTGGTGCTCTCGCCGGCCTGCGCGAGCTTCGATCAGTTCCGCAACTTCGTCCATCGCGGAGAGGTCTTCCAGACCCTCGTTCGCGAAGTCCTGCAAGGAGGGCCGGATGGCGAAGAAGCTCGCGTTTGACAAGGTGCTCTTCACCACCGTGACCCTGCTGCTCGCGTTCGGGCTGGTGATGGTCTACTCGGCATCCGCCGCGCTGGCGCGCCAGCAGCAGTCGCTGACGTTCAACCCGTTCCTGGTCAAGCAGGCGGTGGCGGCGGGGCTGGGGCTGGTGCTGATGGTCTGGATCATGGTGCTCGACTACCGGACGCTGCGCCGGCCGGCGGTGATCTATTCGCTGCTCTTCGGGGTCATGGGGCTGCTGGTGATGGTGCTGTTCGCGCCGGAGAGGAACGCCACGCACCGGTGGTTCTTCGTGGGCGGCTTCTCGTTCCAGCCGTCGGAGCTCGCGAAGCTCGCGCTGATTCCGTTCCTGGCCTACCTGATCGAGAAGAAGAAGGAGCAGGTGAACCAGGCGTCGTTCCTGGTGCCGGCGGCACTCTTCACCGGCCTGCTCGCGGCTCTCATCCTGATCGAGCCGGACATGGGAACGGCCGTGCTGCTCGCCGCGACCGCGTTCTTCATGGTCTTCCTGGCCGGCCTGTCGTGGCGCTTCATCCTCGGCTCGTTCGCCGCGGTGCCGCCGCTGCTGATCGCGCTCGTGCTGGCCGAGCCCTACCGGCGGGAACGCTTCTTCGCGTTTCTGGACCCGGAGAAAGATCCGCTCGGCAGCGGCTTCCAGGCGCTGCAATCGCTGATCGCGGTGGGCTCGGGCGGCGTCTTCGGAGTGGGCGCGGGGCAGAGCGTGCAGAAGCTCTACTTCCTGCCGCATCCGGAGTCGGACTTCATCTTTTCGATCGTGGCCGAGGAGCTCGGGATGATCGGCTGCCTCGCCATGGTCGGCGCGTTCGCGGTGCTCGCCTGGCGCGGGATGCTCGCGGGCGCCAAGGCGCCGGACACGTTCGGACGCTATCTCGGCTGGGGCTTCACCGGCGTGCTCGTCATGCAGGCCCTCATCAACGTCAGCGTCACCGTGGCGCTCTTCCCCACCAAGGGGATCCCGCTGCCGTTCATCTCGTACGGCGGCTCCTCCCTGGTGGTGACGCTCTGCGCCTGCGGCGTCCTGCTCAACCTCTCGCAGCACGGATGAACGGGAATGCGATGGCCACCCCGCAGACACCGCAGACAACACCGGTTCTTCACGCGCTTCTCGCGGGTGGCGGCACGGGTGGCCACATTTTCCCGGCGCTCGCGGTTGCAGAGGAGCTTGGGAAGCGGGGGTGGCGCGTGAGCTTCGCCGGCAACGAGAACGGCCTGGAGGCGCGGATCGTGCCCGAGCGCGGCATCCCCTTCCACGCGCTGCCGGCCAGGCCGATGGTCGGTCGCGGCGTGATCGGCCGGGTGCAGTCGCTCGCGACGCTCGCCGCCTCGGGCCGCGCCGCCGCGAAGCTGATCCGCAAGCTGAACGTGGACGTGGTGCTCGGCACCGGCGGCTACGTCTCGGCTCCGGCCGTGGTCGGAGCGCGGCTGGCCGGCCGGCCCATCCTGCTCCTTGAGCCCAACGCCCGCGCCGGCGTGGCGAACCGTTGGCTCTCGGGCTGGGCGTCCGCGGCGGCGGTCGGCTACCCGGAGACGGCGCACGACCTCAAGTGCCCGGCCTGGGTGACGGGCGTGCCGGTCCGCGCGCGCTTCTTCGAGGTGCCGGCCGAGCTTCCTCCTCTCGATCCGCCCCGGCTTCTCGTGCTCGGCGGCAGCCAGGGCGCGAAGCAGATCAACGAGGCCATGCCCGCGGCGGCGAAGCGGCTGCCTGGCGTGCGCATCCTCCATCAGGCGGGAGCGAGGAACCTGGACGAGACCCGCGAAGCCTATGCGCGGGCCGGCAGCGGAGATCAGGTGGAAGTCGTCCCGTTCCTGGACGACGTGGCCGGCGCCATGGCAGAGAGCCACCTTCTCGTCTCCCGCGCCGGCGCGATCACCCTGGCCGAGATCTGCGCGGCGGGGCGTCCTTCCCTGCTGCTGCCGCTCTCGATCGCCCAGGCGCACCAGGTGGACAACGCCCGCCTGCTCGCGGACGCCGGAGCCGCGGAGATGCTGCTGTCGACCGAGATGGACAAGCTGGCGGACCGCCTCGTGGACCTGCTCGCCTCGCCGGGAACGCTGCAGCGCATGGGGCACGCGGCGCGCTCGCTCGCCAAGCCGCACGCCGTGGCCGAGATCGCCGACCGCATGGAGTACCTGGGAGGGGCGGGCTGATGTTCAACCCGTTCGCGGATCTCAGCCGCATCCACTTCGTCGGCATCGGCGGCGCCGGCATGAGCGGCATCGCGGAGATCCTCTGCAATTACGAGCAGGCGCAGCTGGAGGTGAGCGGCTGCGACCAGTCGGCGAGCGAGGTCACCGAGCACCTGCGCGGGCTGGGGATCGACGTGCGCAAGGGGCATTCGCCCGAGCACCTGGACGGAATCGAGATGGTGGTCATCTCCTCGGCCGTGTCCGAGGACAACGAGGAGGTCCGCGAGGCGCGGCGGCGCGGCATCCCGGTGGTGCGGCGGGCCGAGATCCTGGGCGAGCTCATGCGGCTGCGCTACGGCATCGCGGTCGCGGGCACGCACGGCAAGACCACGACCACCTCGCTCGTCGGCACCATGTTGACGGAAGCGGGGCTCGATCCGACCGTGATCGTCGGCGGCCGGCTGCGGCTCCTCGGCACGGGCGCGCGCCTGGGCCGCAGCCAGTACATGGTCGCCGAGGCGGACGAGTTCGACCGCAGCTTCCTGCGCCTGAGCCCGGTCATCGCGGTGATCACGACGATCGATCGCGATCATCTCGACACCTATCGGGACCTGGAGGACATCCAGGAGGCGTTCGTCACGTTCGCGAGCCGCGTGCCGTTCTTCGGCCGCGTCATCGTCTGCCTGGACGATCCGAACGTGCGCCAGATCCTGCCGCGGATCTCCGACCGCCGCATCCTCTCCTACGGCTTCTCGCCGCAGGCCGAGCTGTCGGCCGTGGACCTCCAGCCGCGCCAGGGCGGGACCCTCTTCTCCGTCCGCTGGCGCGAAGGCATCCTCGGCGAGATCGACCTGCCCATGCCTGGGCGGCACAACGTGCTCAACGCGCTCGCCGCGGTCGGGGTCGGACTTTCGCTGCGCATCCCGTTCCACCTCATGGCGAACGCCATTGCCGGCTTCTCGGGCGTCCATCGCCGGTTCGAGCTCCTGGGCGACTGGCACGGCGCGGCCGTGATCGACGACTACGCGCACCATCCGACCGAGGTGGCGGCGACGCTCGAAGCGGCGCGCCAGAGCTATCCGCGCGGCCGGGTGCTGGCGGTGTTCCAGCCGCACCTGTTCTCGCGCACGCTCGATCAGGCCGAGGGCTTCGGCAATGCCCTTCTGGGCGCGGACCTCGCGGTCGTCAACGACGTCTACCCGTCGCGCGAGCAGCCGGTCCCCGGGGTCACGGGCGAGCTGGTGGTGGAGGCGGCGCGCAGGAGCGGCCATCGCAACGTGCGCTACTGCCCGGCGTGGAAGGACGCTCCGGGCATCCTCCTCGAAAACGTGCGCGAGGGGGACGTGATCGTCACGCTCGGCGCGGGCGACGTGAACCGGCTGGGCAAGCAGCTCGTGGAGGAGACGTCATGAGCCTGGCATCGGCGACGCCCGTCCTGCCCGTGCCGGAAGAGCTCCGCCGTCCGGGAACACAGCCGCGCCGCCGCCGGCGCAATCCGGTCCTGGCTCTGCTCCGGCCGCTCGCGGTGTCGCTCCTCCTGGTCGCGATGCCGGGCGGGGTGGTCGCCTGGGTGCTCGCGTCGCCGCGCTTCGATCTCCGGGACATCGTGGTCGAGGCCGGCACGACGCGGATCTCCGCCGAATCGCTGCGCGCCGCGGTCGCTCCGTTCGAGGGCGGCAACCTGGTCCTGCTGCCGCTCGACGAGGTCGAGGCGGCGGTGCGCCGCAACCCGTGGGTGGACACGGTGGAGGTCGCGAAGGAGCTGCCCGACCGGCTGCGCGTCGAGGTGACGGAGCGCCTGCCGGTGGCCCTTCTGGAGCGCGGCGGGGGGCTCGTCTACGCGGACCAGAAGGGCCGTCCGATCGCGCCGGTCGAAGATCCCGAAAGGGCGCGGAAGGCCGGGCTGGTCGTGGTCACCTTCGTCCATCCGCAGCTCTCGGTATCGGGGGGGGGCGAGGGAGTCGGCGGCGCTCTGGAGGTGGCGGGGGAGCTGGGCCGGGTGCAGCCCTCGTGGGCGGGGGCCCTGTCGAAGATCGAGGTGCTCGGGGAGCAGGACTTCCGTCTCCACACCGGCGCTCTGCGCTTCCCGCTGCTGGTCACGCGCGGGCAGGTGGGACCGAAGGTGCGGCGGCTGATCGAGCTGCTGCCCGAGCTCGACCGCAGGTACCCGGCGATCCGGGCGGTCGACCTCCGTTTCTCTCGCCGGATCGTGGTGCAGCCGGAAGCTTCCTAGGTCGTTTTACTGAGGAGAGGAAAACCAGGCTATGGCCAAACCAGAACCTTACTTCGTGGGCATCGACATCGGATCCTCGAAAGTGGGGGTGCTCATCGGGCAGCGCGATGACAAAGGCGGGATCGAAGTGGTGGGCAAGGGCCTGGCTCCGAACCGCGGCACCCGCAAGGGCAACATCGTCAACGTCGAGGCCACGGTCGAGGCGCTCAAGCAGGCGAGCGAGGAGGCCGAGGTGATGGCCGGAGTCGAGATCTCGCGCGCCTACGTGGGCATCTCGGGCCCCGACATCCGCAGCGTCAACTCGCGCGGCATGGTCTCGGTGGCGCGCAAGGACCGCGAGATCTCGCGCCAGGACATCCAGCGCGTGCTCGAAGCGGCGCAGTCGGCGGCGCTGCCGTCGGACCGCGAGATCCTGCACGCCGTGCCGCAGGAGTTCATCGTCGACGAGCAGGGCGGCATCGACGATCCTCTCGGCATGCTGGGCACGCGCCTGGAGGTCATGGTCCACCTGGTCACCGGCAACGTCACCCGCTCGCGCACCCTGCTGACCAGCGTCAACCGGGCCGGCATCGAGGTCGTCGAGATGGTCTTCGAGCCGCTCGCCACGGCCGAGGCGATCCTCACTCCCGACGAGCGCGAGCTCGGCGTGCTGCTGATCGACGTCGGCGCCGGCACCACCGAGTATGCCCTCTTCGTCGAGGGCGAGATCCAGTACAGCGCCGTGGCCCCCATCGGCGCCGGACACTTCACCAACGACCTCGCCATGGTGCTGCGCACGCCGTTCGCCGAAGCCGAGCGCATCAAGGTCAAGCAGGGCTGCTGCCTGCCGAGCATGGTCACCGAGGAAGAGGGGATCGCCGTTCCCACGGTCGCAGGCGGCACCTCGCGGATCGTTCCCAAGCGGGAGCTCTGCGAAATCCTCCAGCCTCGGGCCGAGGAGCTCTTCACCCTGATCCGGGAAGACCTCCTCAAGCACTCTTCGGATGAAGGGCTGCGCGGCGGCGTGGTCCTGACCGGCGGCGGCGCTCAGCTCGACGGCCTCCTGGAGCTTGCCGAGCAGATCTTCGACGCCGGAGTTCGCTACGGGCTGCCGCGGGGACTCGGCGGTCTCGTGGACGTGATCAGCAGTCCGACCTGGGCGACCGCGTCGGGGCTCCTCCTCTACGCCCACACGGCCGAGGAGAGCCAGAGCAAGGTGCAGAAGAAATCAGGTTTCAGCGTGCGCGGGATGGCCGCCAGCCTGCGCGGTATGTTCTCGGATCTGCTCTGAAATGAGACGGAACCGCTCAACCCAGCAAAAGGGGGGTAAAGACATGA
>JBJMGZ010000135.1:0-7836 GCA_045807605.1 Thermoanaerobaculia bacterium
GATGCCGATGATCGGGATACCGAGCTTCTGCGCCTCGTCGACGGCGAGGTGCTCCTTCTTGGTGTCGACGATCCAGAGCGCGCTCGGGGTCCGCGTGAGGTTGCGGATACCACCGAGGGTCTTGTGGAGCTTGTCCAGCTCGCGCTTCTTGATGAGGAGCTCCTTCTTGGTGAAGCCCTTCGTCGTGTCGTCGAAGTCGATCTCTTCCAGTTCCTTCATGCGCGCGAGGCGCTTGGAGACCGTCTGGAAGTTCGTGAGCAGACCGCCGAGCCAACGCTGGTTGACGTACGGCTGGCCGACGCGGGTCGCCTGCTCGGCGATGGAGCCCTGCGCCTGCTTCTTGGTGCCCACGAAGAGGATGGTGCCACCGTGCGCGACCGTCTCCTTGACGAAGTCGTACGCACGGTCGATGAAGGCCAGCGACTGCTGGAGGTCGATGATGTGGATGCCCGAGCGCTCGGTCAGGATGAAACGCTTGACCTTCGGGTTCCACCGCCGGGTCTGGTGCCCGAAGTGGACACCGGCCTCGAGCAGCTCCTTCATGGTGACTTCGACCAAGCGGATTCTCCTTCCTTCTTCCTTCTTAGCGCTTGCTGAACTGGAACCGGGCGCGGGCGCCCTTCTGACCGTACTTCTTGCGCTCCTTCTTGCGCGGATCGCGCGTCAGGAGGCCGGCGGACTTGAGGCGGTCGCGCAGCTCGGCGTTGAAATGGAGCAGGGCGCGCGAGATGCCGTGGCGGATGGCGCCCGCCTGGCCCGCGCTGCCGCCCCCGGCGACGGAGACGACGATGTCGAACCGCTCGGTCGTCTCGGTCAGCATCAGGGGCTGCTTGATGACCATCTTGAGGACTTCATTCGGGAAGTAGGTGTCGAGCGGCCGGCCGTTGACCTTGACGTTGCCCGCGCCGGGGCGCAGGTAGACGCGGGCCGCAGCCGTCTTGCGCCGTCCCGTTCCGTAGTATTGGGTGCCGTGGGTCTCGTTCACTGCGATCTCCTGAGGGACTCGGTCACATCCAGAACGGCCGGCTGCTGGGCCTGGTGCGGGTGGTCCGTTCCGGCGTAGACCTTCAGCTTGCGGATCTGCCGGCGGCCGAGGGGACCCTTGGGGAGCATGCCCCAGACGGCCTCTTCGACCAGCTTGATCGGCCGGCGCTGCCGGCGCTTCGCCGCGGTCTCGCTCTTGAGGCCGCCGGGATAGCCGGAGTGACGGTGGTACACCTTGTTCTCTTCCTTGCGCCCGGTGAGGACCACCTTCTCGGCGTTGAGGACGATCACGAAATCCCCGGTGTCGATGTGGGGCGCGAACGTCGGCTTGTGCTTGCCGCGCAGCCGGGTGGCGATCAGCGAGGCGAGCCGTCCGAGAGGGATCCCGTCGGCATCCACCACATACCACCGGCGCTCGATCTCGGCGAGCTTCGGGCTGTAGGTCTTCTTCATCAGCATCTCAGAATCTCTCCAGGTCTTTCTCCATCGGAGCTCGCGGATGGCGTCGCTCGGCAAACGAAACCCGTCCTTGCGGCGCAAAGGACCTCGAATGGTAGGCGGAGCAGACGGTCTTGTCAAGGGCCAGGCGCAGTCTCTACCACCAACGTGGCACCAATGCGCCCCGCGCCGCGAGAGGTGCGGAGTATAGCACGGGGAGCCGAAGAGCCAAAAGGACCCAAAGGACCCAACGGACGAAAAGGACCTCACGGACAGGCTGCTATGCTTCGCTTCGTGACCGACGCCAGCACCGCCCCTCTCGACAAGTCCGGCCGCGCCATCCAGGACATGTTCGCGGGGGTGGCCCCGCGCTACGACCTGCTGAACCACCTGCTGTCCGCGAGCCTGGACGTGGTCTGGCGGCGCAAGGCCGCGGCGGCGCTCGACCTTCCCGAGGGGGCCGAGGCGCTCGACCTGTGCTGCGGCACGGGCGACCAGTCGGTCGCGCTGCGCAAGCGGGGGGCGCGGGTCGCTTCCGCGGATTTCTGCGTGCCCATGCTGGCGCTCGCCCGGCGCAAGTTCGGACGCCTGGGCTCTCCCCGGCCCGCTCCGCTGGCCGCCGATGCCCTGGCCCTCCCCTTCCCGCGCCGGCGCTTCGACGGCGCCACCGTCTCCTTCGGCCTGCGCAACGTGGCCGACCTGGACGCGGCCCTGCGCCAGCTCGCGGGCGTGCTGCGGCCCGGCGGCCGGCTCGTGGTTCTGGAGTTCGCCGTCCCCGAGCTCCCCGTGCTGCGGGGGCTCTATCTCTTCTACTTCCGCCGCCTCCTCCCCTGGATCGGACGGCTGGTCTCGGCGCGCGGCTCGGCCTACACCTACCTGCCGAGCTCGGTCCTGGAGTTCCCGCAGCGGCAGGGCTTCCTCGACCGCCTGGCCGCCGCCGGCTTCACCGGCCTCTCCTGGCGCGACCTGTCGGGTGGCATCGTGTGCCTGTACAAGGGTGAGATTCCGTCATGACCAAGATCCTCGAAGGGAAGACCCTGGCCGCCGACCTGCGGGCCGGCGTGGCCGCCGGAGTGCGCGAGATGGAGCAGGCCGGACTGCGGCCGCCCGGCCTCGCCGCCGTCCTGGTGGGCGACAATCCGGCGTCCCAGGTCTATGTAGGGAGCAAGATCAGGGCGTGCGGCGAGTCCGGCATCGCCAGCCGCACGATCCGCCTGCCCGCGGATACCAGTGAGGACAAGCTGATCGGGATCCTCGAGGACCTGAACCGTGACGAGGCCGTGGACGGCATCCTGGTGCAGCTCCCCCTCCCCCGCCAGATCCACGAGCGCCGCGTGCTGGAACGGGTCTCGCCGGACAAGGACGTGGACGGCTTCCACTCCGTCAGCGTCGGCCGGCTCTGGCTGGACGAGCCCGGCTTCGCTCCCGCCACGCCCTCGGGCGTCATCGAGCTCCTGAAGCGCAACGGCATCCCGCTTTCGGGCAAGCGGGCCGTGATCGTGGGCCGCAGCGCCATCGTGGGCAAGCCCATGGCCGCGCTCCTGCTGCGGGAGAACTGCACGGTCACCGTCTGCCACTCGCGCACCGCCGATCTGCCCGCGGTCTGCCGCGAGGCGGACGTCCTGGTCGCGGCCATCGGCCGGGTCGGGATGATCGGCCCCGAGCACGTCAAGGACGGGGCGGTCGTCGTGGACGTCGGCATCAACCGGGTGACCGACCCCGCGGAGCTGGAGCGGCTCTTCCCCGGCGACGAGGAGCGCCGCCGCCAGTTCGAGGTCAAAGGCTCGGTCATCGCCGGCGACGTGGACTTCGTCCGGGTCGCTCCCAGGGCCGCGGCGATCACGCCCGTGCCGGGCGGCGTCGGGCTCCTGACCGTGGCGATGCTCCTGGTCAACACTCTCCATTCCGCCAGAATGCGCCAGGGGGTGCCGGTGTCATGAGCCGCGCCCTCCGCGTCGGGCTCACCGGTGGTCTCGCCGGCGGCAAGTCGACCGTGGCCGGCTGGCTGCGGGATGCCGGCTACACGGTGATCGACGCCGACCGGCTGGTAGCGGACCTCTATCGGCCCGGCGGCGAAGGAGTGGAGGCGGTGCGGAGCCTCCTCGGGCCGGAGGTGATCGACGCCGAGGGCGGCGTGGACCGCGCCAAGGTCGCGGCGCGGGTGTTCGCGGATCACGAGGCCCGCCGCAACCTGGAGAAGGCCGTCCACCCGATGGTGCGCCGGCGCTTCGAGGAGATCGCGGAGCGCTCGGAGGGGGTGGTGGTCCTGGAGGCCACCCTGCTCGTCGAAGCCGGCTACGGTCCGCTGTTCGACTTCGTCGTCACGGTGGAGGCGGACGCCGAGGCGCGGCTGCGGCGCGCCATGGCCCGGGGCATGGACGAGGCCTCGGCGCGCGCCCGCCTGGTTGCCCAGGGGGACGGCGAGGAGAGGAAGAACGGCGCCCACCGCGTAATCGACAACTGCCGCGACCTCCCCGATCTGCGCCGCCAGGTGGACGAGCTCATCGAGGAGCTGTCCCGAATGGCCGCCATGGAATGACCGCCGCCCCCTTCGTCCTCGTCACCGGCAACCGCGGCAAGATCGCCGAGGCCCGCCTCGCCCTTGGCCTGGAGATCGAAGCCATCGAGGTGGATCTCCCCGAGATCCAGGCGCTCGATCTGCTGGAAGTGCTCCGGCAGAAAGCCGAGGTGGCCTGGGAGATCGTCCGGCGGCCGCTGGTGGTCGAGGAGGCGGGCCTGGATCTCCTGGCTTTGAACGGCTTCCCCGGGCCCCTGGTCAAGTGGATGCTGGAGGCCGTGGGCGCCGAGGGGATCGCGAAGACCGCCCATGTCCTCGGCGACCCCCGCGCCGTGGCCCGCTGCGCCCTGCTCTACCGCGACTCGGAGCGCTCGGTCGTCGCCGAGGGGAGCACCTCCGGCACCCTCGTCCTCCCTCCCCGAGGAGAGCACGGCTTCGGCTGGGACCCCGTCTTCCTCCCCGATGGCGAGACCCGCACGTTCGCCGAGCTCGCAGGCAGGGAGAAGGACGCCGTCAGCCACCGCGGCAAGGCGTGGCGGGAGCTGCTCCCCAGGCTCTACGCGATATCGTAGCCGCCCATCCCCCAGAGCAGGATCGCTTTCTGGACGTGCAGCCGGTTCTCGGCCTCGTCGTAGATGCGGCTCTGCGGACCGTCCGCGACCTCGGCGGCGACCTCCTCGCCGCGGTGTGCGGGCAGGCAGTGCAGGAAGACCGCTTCCGGCTTCGCGCCGGACATGAGCGCGGCGTCCACCATGAAACCGTGGAACGCCTTGAGCCTCTCCTGCGCCTCGGCCTCCTGGCCCATCGAAGCCCAGACGTCCGTGTAGACCGCCGAAGCCCCTTCGACCGCCTCGCGCGGGTCGTTGGTGACCGTGATGCTCGTGCCCGCGGCCTGGTGGTCCTGCCGGGCCAGCTCCAGGTAGTGCGGCTTGACCTCGTAGCCCCTCGGCGAGGCGACGGCGACGTCCATGCCCACCTTGGCCGCTCCGAACATCAGCGAGTGGGCCATGTTGTTGCCGTCCCCGACGTAGGCGAGCTTGCGGCCGCGCAGGGCCTCCTCCCCGCCCACCCCGCCGATACCGCCGAAGACCTCCAGCAGCGTGAAGTAGTCGGTCAGCCCCTGGCACGGGTGGAGGTCGTCGGTCAGGCCGTTGACCACCGGCACCGTGCCGTAGCGCGCCAGGTCCACCACGGTCTGGTGGGCGAAGGTGCGGGCCATGATGCCGTCCACATAGCGCGAGAGCACCTGCGCCGTGTCCGAGATCGGCTCGCCGCGGCCGAGCTGGATGTCGCGGCTCGACAGGCACAGGGCATGTCCGCCCATCTGCACCATGCCGACCTCGAAGCTAACGCGGGTGCGCGTCGAGGACTTCTCGAAGATCATGCCCAGGCTCTTGCGCTTCAGAGCATCGGCGTACTTCCCGGGGTTGGCCTTGACGTCGGCGGCGAGCCGGTAGAGCCCGGCCACCTCGGCCGCGGAGAGGTCGTGGATCGAGATCAGATGTCGTGTCATGGATTCCTCGGTTGATCGGATCAGAGCGGATCGCGTTCCAGGGGCATGGTCATGCAGCGCGGACCGCCACGGGCCCGCGACAGCTCGCTGCAGTCGAGCGCGATCACGGCCGGACCGCCGCCGACCAGGTCGTGCTTGCCGGCCGCGGCCTCGGCCTCGTCGATCACGCGCCAGCCGCGCTGCGCCAGCTCCTCCATGGTCTTGCGGTTGCGCTTGTAGAGCAGGATCAGCCCCGGCGCGATGGCGAAAGCGTTGGCGCCGTCGGTCCACTGCTCGCGCTGCTGGTCGATGGCCTCGATGCCGCCGCCGCAGGGCACCACGTCGAGCTCGATCCCCACACCCTTGAGCACCTCGAGCAGCGAATCCTCGACGCTGAAGGTGAGCTGCCGCGCCGTCAGATCCACATGGTAGACGTGCGCCGACTCCGGCCCGCCCGGCTGGATCACCGGCAGGTAGGCCAGGCAGAGGCCGCGGTCGATGAAGGTGAAGACGGTGTCCAGGTGCATGTACGAGCGCTTGCGGGGCAGCTCGACCATGATCAGGTGGCGGAAGGTGGTCTCCTGCTTGCGCAGGTACTCGGCGAGAACTTCGATCCCCCTCCGGTTGGTGCGCTCGGTGAGCCCTACGAGCACGACCTCCGGGCTCGGCACCAGCACGTCCCCCCCTTCGAGCGAGGGGTACGGGAAGCGCGGGTTGTGCTGCGGCGCGCCCGAGGGGGGCACGTCGATCTCGAACAGCGCGGCCAGGCCCGCGGCCTGCGGATGGTTCTCGAAGATGCTCCGCGCCAGCAGCGGCTCGCGCTCGCGGGCGCCCGTGGCCATGGAGGAGATCACCACCCGGTTGCCGATGACCACCTGGGGATCGCGCTGGAAGAAGTAGTTGGGCACCGGGTAGAGATCGAAGAAGCGCTGGCGGTGCACGTCCGAGACCTCGCCGGGGGTGCGGATGCCCTCGATCAGGGTGGCGGCCAGCTCGCGGTCCGGCATCTCGTAGAGCTGCCGCACCAGGCTGTAGGGGGCGCCGTACTCGGCCTCCAGCTCGTCGAGCAGGCGCTTGCGGGCATCCTCCTGGCCGACCACGTCCGCGAGCAGATCCTGGCAATCCAGGACCTCGACCCCGGCCTGCCGCAGCACCTGGCGGAAGCCGTCGTGCTCCAGGCGCGCGTCGTCGCCGTCCAGGATGTCGTCGAACAGCAGGGTCTCCATCATGGTGGGGACCATCCAGTCGATCTCGCGACCCGGGCGATGGACCAGGACGCGCCGCAGGCGTCCGATTTCAGAGTCGACTCTCAGAGGCATGAACCTGGATCTCCGGCGAAAGGAACCACCCTCCCAACAGTCACAGGCCGGGCGGCGGCGGATTGTAGCAGAAGAGATAGAATCCGCCCCGTCATGACGGAGACCCCCCAGAACCCGCTCTACGAGCGCTACGCGTCGCCCGAGATGGCGCGGATCTTCTCGGCGAGCCACCGCTTCGGCCGCTGGCGCGAGCTCTGGATCGCTCTCGCCGACATCCAGCGGGACCTGGGCCTGCCGATCACGACCGAGCAGATCGACGCCCTCAAGAAAACCGCGGCGGACGTGGACCTCGCGCGCGTCGCGGAGCTGGAGCGCCGCACCCGCCACGACGTGGTGGCGCACCTTCGCCACTACGCGGAGCAGGCGGACCGGGTGCAGCCGGGCGCCGGCGGCATCCTCCACCTCGGCGCGACCAGCGCCTTCATCACGGACAACACGGACGTCCTCCTCTTCCGGGAGGCGCTGCAGCTCCTGGAGGGCCGGCTGGCCGCGGCCGGCCGCGAGCTCGCCGGCTTCGCCCGGCGCACCCGCGCAATCCCCTGCCTGGCCTACACCCACTTCCAGCCCGCGCAGCTCACGACCGTGGGCAAGCGCGCCTGCCTCTGGCTCCAGGACTTCCTGATGGACCTGGCCGAGATCCGCCACCGGCTGGCGACGCTGCGCGCCCGCGGGGTCAAGGGGACGACCGGCACGCAGGCGAGCTTCCTGACGCTGTTCCAGGGGGACCACGGCAAGGTGCGCGAGCTCGACAGCCGGCTCGCCCGGCGCTTCGGCTTCGCGGAGAGCTTCCCGGTCACCGGCCAGACCTACTCGCGCAAGCAGGACAGCCAGGTGCTCTTCGCGCTCGCCGGCGTCGGCGAGAGCTGCCACAAGTACGGTACCGACCTGCGGCTGCTCCAGGGTGTGGGCGAGCTCGCCGAGCCGTTCGACGAGGCGCAGGTGGGCTCTTCGGCGATGGCCTACAAGCGCAACCCGGTGCGCGCCGAGCGCATGTGCTCGCTCGCCCGGCGCCTGATGACCGACAGCCTCAACGGCCCGCTCAACACCGCGACGCAGTGGCTCGAGCGCTCGCTCGACGACTCGGC
>JBJMGZ010000136.1:0-5132 GCA_045807605.1 Thermoanaerobaculia bacterium
CTACCGGGACCCGCCTGAGCTCCGAGCCGGGCACTTACGTATTTTCGGACCTCAAGCACCTGATCGGCCCCGGGCTCGGCCCGGCTCCCGATATCTCCGTCGTCCGCGGGCTGGCTCCAGACCGCGACTTCGAGAGCTACGATCTCAGGTCCGAGGTCCCTCCCTGCCTGGTGATCGAAGTCATCTCCCCTTCCGATGCGCGCATCCGGAGGACCAACGAGGTCGACAAGGTGAAGGTCTACGAGAAGGCGGGCATCCAGGAGTACCTGCTCGTCGACCTGCCGCGCCGGACCAACGGCCATCGGTTCCAGCTCAAGGGCTACCGGTTGAGTCCGGATGGGCGCTATCTGCCGATGCAGCCCGAAGCGCGCGGGCGCTTCGTCTCGGAAACCATCGGCCTCGCGTTCGGAGTCTCGCCGGATGGTGGCCGGGTGGATGTCTTCGATTTCGAGACAGGCGAGCGGCTGCTCAACGCCATCGAGCAGGAGGGGGCTCTGAAGGCAGCCGAGGGGAGAGCTGCGCGGGCGGAAGAGGAGCTGGCGCGGCTCCGCGCCGAGATCGAACGGCTTAAGGGCTGAAGGGGAAAAAGCCGGGGGCGCCTTGGCAGCGCGCCCCCGGAAGAGAGGCTACTTCACAGAATCAGGAGTCAGGGTAGCGGGAGCGGACATCTCGGACGCCTGACGCTTCCCGGCGGACTTGCGGGTGATGCCGCGGAAGGGCTGCACCCCGAACTCGATCAGCTTCTCGCTGCGCTTCCCGAGATAGGCCTTGAGGCCCTCCCGGAGGAACTTCACCAGCGCGTCGCCCTCCTGGATCACCTGCTGCAGCTCCTTCGTGACCTCCTGCTTCGCAGCCTGCAGGGCCGCCTGCTGCGCGAACAGGTTGCGAGCCCGCTGCGCCCTCTCCCGCAGGCCGGCGAGATTGACCTCCAGGTTCGGCACCTTCTCCGCGTTGGCGGTCACCGCCACGTCCATCTTGTCCCAACCGTGCACCTTGTTCATGTACAGCCATTCGTTGGCCATCGCAAAACTCCTTCCCCTTCCGGGGAGGATCACCCGGGACCGTCATTGGCCCGGATCAACTGCATACGATTGAGGGCGACCGAGCGTTTAGCCCGATCCCGAAGTGGATTTTTAATGGTCTAACCGCATGAAAGGAGAGAGGGGTGTTGCAGAGGGGGAGCTCCCGGGCCGGCCGGCCCGGGAGCCTCAGGTGTCGCTAGCCCGTCTTCTTCCAGTCCGCCAGGCTGGTCTCCAGCTCCGAGACCTGCTGCGGCTGGGGGGGCTGGGCGGCGGTCTTGGCGGCGGCCAGGGCCTTCTCGCCCCAGGTCACCGCGTCCTTGTACTTGTTCTGCTTGGCCAGGAGCATGGCCTTGGCGCGCTGGTTCGAGAAGGCCGGCTCCAGGGCGATCGAGGCGTCGAGCCAGCGGCCGGCATCTTCCAGGCAGGCGTTGGCCTGGATGCAGTAGTTGGCGGCCTGGACGAAGTTCTGCCAGCGGAGGGTGCTCTTCACCGCATCGGTGGCCAGCTTCGTGGTATCCACCTCGACGGTGAAGGGGACCTTCAGCTTCTCCCAGTGCAGCACGATCCTGGCGGCCGTGTCGGTCACATCCTCGATGTCGAAGGCCATGCGCTCCCGGAAGTCGGCCGGCTGCGGCTTGACCTGGACGCGGAGCGCGTCGTTCTCCTGCTTGTAGCTGAAGGCGCCCCACTGGTCGGCGTCCTTGCTGAAGATGACGGTCCACTGGTCCGCGGTGGGGATCGTCTGCAGGCCGTAGAGGCCGGCAGGCAGCTCCTGGCCCTCGACCTTGACCGGGGTGGTGAAGCGGATGGTGGTGTTCTCGTTGGCGCCCGTGCGCCAGACCTCGCCGTAGGGCACGAGCCCGCCCCAGATCGCGCGCCCCTTCACTCCCGGGCGGCTGTAGTGGATCGAGATGTCGGTGATCCCGACCGTCTGGGTGACCGTGGCGTTCGGGCTGGGACGGGGAAGCTGGAGCTGCGGTTGCTGCGCGAAGGCGCCGGCTGCCGGTACCAGAATACCCGCCAGCAGCACGACGGCCGGAAGGGTCAAGAACCTCTTCGTCATGTTGCTCCTCCTTCTGTGGAGACCGGAATCTATCAGCTTCCGTAGCCGCCGTTGGCGCCGACGGCCGCCGCTTTCCGGGCCTCGGCGCGCCGGGCGGTCGCCTCCGGATCGCGCCGCGCCGCCTCCGCGTCCCCCTCCACCCAACCGTGGAGGTTCCGGATCACCAGGTCGGCCAGGAAGCTCACGTGGTCGGGCCGGCCGTTGAGGGCCGGGATGTAGCGGTAGCGTTCGCCGCCGGCGTGGAGGAAGATCTCGCGGTTCTGCTCGTCGATCTCCTCGATCGTCTCCAGGCAGTCGGCGGAAAAGCCGGGGCAGATCACGTCCAGGCTGCGCACTCCGGTGCGCGCCATGGCCTGCATCGTCTTATCGGTGTAAGGCTTGAGCCACTCCTCGCGGCCGAAGAGCGACTGGAAGGAGACTTCGTAGCGGTCGCGGGGCAGGCCGAGCTCCTCGACCACGAGCCGCGCCGTCTTGTGGCAGTTGCAGAAGTAGGGATCGCCGGCCTCGAAGTAGCGCTGCGGAATGCCGTGGAAGGAGAAGAGGAGCTTGTCGGGCTGCGAGCCGTCGGCCCAGGCCTCGCGGATCGTCGCGGCGAGAGCGCGGACGTAGCCGGGCTCGTCGTGGTAGTGCTGGACGACCCGCAGCTCCGGCACCCAGCGCCAGGTGAGGAGCTCGGCCGCGACGGCATCGAACGTGGAGCCGCAGGTGACCGCGGCGTACTGCGGGTAGAGCGGCAGCACCACGATGCGCCGGCACCCCTTCTCCGCCAGCTCGCGCAGTGCCGACCGGACGGATGGATTGCCGTAGCGCATCCCGAGTGCGACATGGACGGGCGTGCCGGTCCGGGCGCGCAGGGCCGTCTCGATCGCCTCGGCCTGCCGCCGGCTGATGGCCAGGAGCGGCGAGCCTTCCGGCGTCCAGACCTTCTTGTAGAGCGCGGCGGACTTCTTCGGCCGGAATGGCAGGATGAACAGGTGGAGGATCAGCCACCAGAGCGGCCGCGACATCTCGATGACCCGCGGATCGAGCAGGAACTCGCGCAGGTAGCGGCGCAGGGCGGGAGCATCCGGCGCGTCCGGCGTCCCCAGGTTGGACAGGAGGACGCCGACGGCCGGAGTCTCGGAGTGCTGGAAGTCGGGCTGACCGAAATACTCAGGCATGGCCCGAGGAGTCTAGCTCAGGTGATTGATGAGGGCCGCAACCTCCCGATACAGCTTGTCGAACGAGGGGGCTCGCCGGGCGAGCTCCAGATCGAAGGTCGCCGCGAGCGCCGGCTGATCCAGGGTTTCGACATATCTGCGTCCGGGCGCCATGTGGGACGTCAACCATTCCTTGGCACCCCGGATGGACTCCGGGTCTTCCGGGGCCGAAAGGCTCGGCCCCAGGCCGCGTTTGCCGCGCAGCGAATCGGCCGCCGCAAGAAACCATGCCTCGAACTCCCGTTTTGCGAGGACGACTCCGATGGCGAGATCGGGTCGAGCGTTGCATGCGCGGGTCAACAGGACGGGAGCAAGGCTGGCCGGGCATTCGTCGTCGCTGTCCAGAATGAGAAGGACAGCCCCCTTCGGACCGACCCTGCGGCCGGCCAGCTCCACGGCCCGCTCCAGCTCCCGCGGCTTCGTGAGCCTGTTGCGAGGAACGCGCAACGGCTGTTCGATCTGGATCGCGAGACCTGGCTGCATCGTCTGCGCGAGCCGGCGCACGAGGATCGGGACTGCGTCGACTTCTCCGTGGCCTTCAACGATGCAGGCGAGCTTCAAGCAAGATCCCTGCGGAAGAGTTGAAGCTGCCTGCGTTCGACCCTTTTCGTCACCTCGGGGTCCGGAGCCAGTTGGTTGAGCCGGAGAAGCTCGCCGGGAGTGTAGAGCCGATCCCGGAGGGCGGATCGGCCCACCTCGTCCAGAGGACCGATCCGAGTCAACCCGCGCTCCGCCATGACGGCCAGGATCGCCTCTCCGGGAATCTGCTCGTCATCCAGCAGCTCCGGGCTGTGGCTTGTCACGAGGACCTGGGTGCGCTGGCTTGCGTCGCGAAGCGCATCCAGGAGCACGCCGGCGGCGGCCGGATGGAGCGCCACCTCCGGCTCTTCGATCCCTACAAGAGGCACTCTCGGTCGATGTCCATTGGCGGACTGAAATAGCGCGACCAGGATGCCGAGCGCTCGAAGTGTGCCATCCGACATGTTCGCGGCGAGAAAGCGCCAAGGCTTCTTCGAGCCTTCCGACTGCTGCCTGAACTCCAGAGTCTCTTTCGAGCCAATGGCCACGGCCGCAACTCCCTGGACTCCCGGGACGACCTTGCCCAAGTACTCTTCGACCCGCTGCTTCATCCCGGGCGAGCGGGCTTGGAGCTGGCCCAGGACGCTGGCGAGGTTGCTGCCGTCCCTGGCGAGCAGCTCCCCCGTATCCGGAGGCTGCAGGTCGCGGATCTCGTCTGGATTGAGATTGTAGAAGCCCATGCTGGAGAGCGCCTCGTAGAGCGGGCGGAACTCCGGCAAGCCCGAGGCGTTGACGAGGTACAGACGGTCGCTGGAAGCGGCTGGAGCGACCCGGGATGTGGCGGTCACCTTCCCCTCTCGCACGGTGTATTGCACCGGAGGAGACAAGATGTCGGGTCCTACGATCGAGCACTCCTCTTTCTGCACGACGAAGCCGCCGCCCTTGAGGGCTCCGACGCGGAACGCGTAATAGCCCCACTGGCTCGAATGCAGCGAGAACTCGAGCCGGATGCCGAAATGAGTGGGGTGGCCGCCGGATCGCAGCCGCACCTCGTTGATGCCTCCCCGGTCCCGGATCGCATGATCCAGAGAGGATCTCAGCGAATCGGCGACGAGCCCCAGGGCGTCGAGGAAATTGCTCTTCCCGGAGCCGTTCGCCCCGACGAGAAAGCTGAGAGGCCCCAGGGCTACATCGCAACGGGCGATGCTCTTGTAGTTCTCCAGGATGACCCTGGTGAGGAAGGTGGCGTCGTTCATGTTTGGCCCAGCGCCCGAGGCCCCTATCTTGTCACAGCGTCCCGAACACCTCGGAGACCTGGTCCCATCCCAC
>JBJMGZ010000137.1:0-7632 GCA_045807605.1 Thermoanaerobaculia bacterium
CCGTCTTGCCGTGGCCTTTCCGGCCGGAGGAGACGCCCCACGGGGCGTCTCTACAGTGGGGGGTAAGCAGTGGTTATCACCCGCTCCACAATGTGGTACACCCCGAACTTCGGCAGCCTCAGGAACCCGAACCAGGCCGCCGCGGCCAGCGTGCCCTCGGCCAGCCACTCGCGCATCCAGAAGCCGGCATAGTCGGGGCTGCGCTGCTTCAGCCCCGCGCCGTTCTCGATCGCCCAGCGCAGGTTGTACCCCTCGTGCACGCCCACCGGCCGCGAGAGCACCAGCGGCAGCCCGAGCGCGCCGTAGAACGTCATCTCGCTCGGCTTCGTCCACAGGACGTCGGTCTCCGCCAGCAGCCGGTTGAACGCCACGTAGTAGCTGTCGAAATCCTTCTCGCAGAGGATGCCCACGCCCGGGTGCCCCTCCAGGCCGGCTTCCCGGATCCACACGGTGAAGCGGTCCGCCACCTCCTGGCGGACGCCGGCCGACAGGCAGAGCCGCAGCCGGCCCTCCTCGATCGTGGTTTTCAGGCTCTTGAGCAGGCGCCGGGCCAGCTCGGTCTGGGCGCCGGCTCCTCCGACGGTGAAGGTGGCGAGCGGCGGCACGCCCTCCTGGTCCGCGGGCAGCTCGACGCCCAGGAAGGCCTGGATCTCGTCCCGGGCCTGGGAGCGGAAGGCGCGCTTCGGGTCCAGCCGCACGAGCCGGGCCGCGAGGTTGCGGCGCGCGGCCGGCACGTCCATGCCTCCCAGCAGCTCGTCCGGCAGGGGAAAGCCGGTCATCTCGATGCGCTCGCGGGCGATGCCGTAGGAACGCAGGCGCTGCACCGCCCGCTGGCTGGGAGCGAGGTAGACGATGCGGCTGGTCTCCGGGCGCAGCGGCACCCAGGCGCGGTTGATGTCCGAGTCGGTCACCACCAGGAAGACCCGGTCGCAGCCGTGGTGGTCGGCGGCGAGGGCCGGCGCGAAGAAGGTGGCGAGGAGCGGCGCGCCCGTGGCCTTCAGGTGGTTGACCAGCCCGCGGCCCAGGCCCTTGCGGATCAGCCGGTGCAGCGAGCGCACCTGGAGCGTGGGGGCCGAGAGGTCGCGGTAGGGGTAGAGGTGGGGGATCGCGGTGAGCGAGTCCAGGAGCGAGCGCATCGGCGCTCCCACCAGGGGGAGCTGCGAGGCGCGCGAGGTGATCTCGTACAGGCGCCGGGAGCGCTGCCAGAGGCGCTGCTCGTCCTCCTCGGCGACCGGCGACTGGTCCACGTGGGTGATCCGGTTGCCGAGGAGGTCGGCCAGCGGCCGGGCCGCGCGCAGATGGCCGTAGCCCATCTCGACGGCGGCGACGATCGGCGGGGGCTGGCTCATCGGCCGGGAGACTATGCTAGAAATCCGCCATGTACCTGGCAGCGGTCATCCAGCTCAACTGCACCTCGAACGAGCAGGCCAACTGGGAGAGCGCCCGGAGCCTGATCGAGCGCGCCGCGGGCTACGGCGCCCGCTTCGTCGCCACGCCGGAGAACACGAACTACCTGGGACCGCACGACGAGAAGGTCCGCCGCGCCGAGCCCCTGGACGGCCCGACCTGCGGCCGGTTCTCCGATCTCGCCCGCCGGCTCGGCATCCACCTCCTGCTGGGCTCGTTCAACGAGAAGAGCGACGAGCCGGGCCGCTGCTACAACACCAGCGTCTTTTTCGGGCCGGACGGCGGCACCCTGGGCGTCTATCGCAAGATGCACCTGTTCGACGTGGACGTGCCCGGCGGCGTGCGTTTCGCGGAGTCGGACACCTGCAAGCCCGGCGGCGAGGTCGCGGTGGTGGACACGCCGCTCGGCCGCTTCGGGCTCTCGATCTGCTACGACCTCCGCTTCCCCGAGCTCTACCGCCGCCTGGTGGACCAGGGAGCGCAGGTCCTGATGATCCCCTCGGCGTTCACCCTGGCGACGGGCAAGGACCACTGGGAGCCGCTGATGCGGGCGCGGGCCATCGAGACCCAGTGCTGGGTGATGGCTCCGGCCCAGCACGGCGAGCACGACGACGCCGGCCTCAAGGCGAGCTGGGGTCACGCCATGATCGTGGACCCCTGGGGACTGCCGGTTGCAACAGCTTCGGACGGCCCCGGGCTCGCGCTGGCCGAGATCGATCTCGAAAGGGTGGAGAAGCTGCGGCGGGCGATCCCGGTGGGGCGGCACCGGCGCCTCTAGGTCCGGTCTTTGCACCCTACGGCCTCTATGGCCGAGCACTCCATCTTCAAGCGCGCGATCCTCCGGGCGGCGGTGCCGGTGGAGCGGGGGGTGGATGCGGTCAAGGGCCGTCTGGCAACCCGCTTCGACCGCGACGCCCCCATTCAAATTCTCCCCTATCGTGGCTTCGGCACCCCGGAGCGGTTTTTGATCCAGGGGCGCGTGCTCCAGGACGAGCCGGTGGGCGCCGCGGGCGAGAACGACACGATCTGGAAGAACCTGGGCAACGCCTGGAAGCGCTTCGAGAGCGACGAGGTGCCCCATGCCCGCCTGCGCGCCCGCGGACCGGGCTGGGAGCGCGAGCTGGTCGCGGACGAGGAGGGCTACTACAAGGCCCACATCGAGCCGCCGGCCCCCCTCGCCGCCGGCCGCTGGCACGACTTCGAGCTCGAGCTGATGCACCCCGAACCCGGCGTGCAGGCAACCGGCCCGGTGCTCATCCCGCCGGCCGATTCCGAATTCGGCGTCATCAGCGACGTCGACGACACGGTGCTCGAAACCGGCGTGACCAAGCGCCTGGCCATGGCGCGCACGGTCTTCCTGAACAATGCCCGCACCCGTCTTCCGTTCAAGGGGGTGGCGGCGTTCTACGAGGCTCTCGTCCAGGGAGTGAGGGAGGGCGGGGAGAACCCGATCTTCTTCGTCTCGGGCAGCCCGTGGAATCTCTACGACCTGCTGGCCGAGTTCATGGACCTGCAGAAGATCCCGCGCGGTCCGATCCTGCTGCGCGACTTCGGGCTCGACCCGCGCAAGCTGTTCAAGAAGGATACGGTCTCCTACAAGCTCGGCTGCATCCGGCCGATCCTGGACCTCTATCCGAAGCTCGGCTTCATCCTGATCGGCGACAGCGGCGAGAAGGACCCCGAGATCTACCGCCAGGTCGTGCGCGAGTACCCCGGCCGCATCCTGGCGATCTACATCCGCAAGATCGGCGTGGGGCCGGTCCGCGACGAGCAGGTGCTCGCGCTCGCCAAGGAGGTGCGCGACGAGGGGGTGCCGATGCTCCTCTGCGAGGACACCGAGGCCGCGGCGGTGCACGCCCGCGAGTCCGGCTGGATCCGGCCGGAGCAGATCAGCAACGTCAACGCCGAGAAGATCAAGGACGAGGTGGCGCCGAGCCCGACCGAGGCGGCGCTCAAGGTCTGATAGGCTAACCCCCGACGTATGAAGTCGGACTATCAGGTCTTCAAGCTGTGGTGGGTCTCCGTCCTGCCGCTGACCAAGGACGCCATCCACGTCTACATCGGATTCCTGTGCCTGCTGCTCGCCCTGATCCTCTTCCGGCGCAAGCTCGGTTCCTTCACCGCGCTCATCCCCGGCATCCTGGTCTCCATCACCATGGAGGTCTTCGACCTGCGCGACGGCTACGCCTGGATGGAGAGCGTCAAGGACGTGGTCAACACGAACCTGATCCCGTTCCTCCTGGTCCTCCTGACCCGCTGGCGCACGTTCAATTTCTGAGCAGGCGGGAGCCGGCCGCCGAGCTCCTGCAGAAGCGCGCCGCCCCGGACGGTGCCGGGGCGGCGGGGGGCTTCAGGGTCCTGAGGGGGCTAGTGCTCGGGCGTTTCCTTGACCGTGGCGGAGCCGGCCAGCGGGCCGACGCCTCCCTGGCCGGGGTGATCCGGGATCGAGACCAGGACCTGGCCGACGTTGTTGGAGTAGTCCGACTCCCGCAGGGCGTGGCAGAGGCCGGTGGCCGGATCGAGGAAGCGGCAGGGGCTCTCCTTGGTTCCCTTGTAGGGCGGGTTGGCCGTGATGCGGATGAGGTAGTCGCCGGGCGGCACGACCGGCTGGCCGTCGCCGCCGTCGAGCACGAAGTACTGGCCGCCGAGGTAGAAGCGGTAGGTGTCGGTCCAGCCGTGGCTGATGCCCTGGTTGCCGTCGTGGGTCAGGTCGCCGCAGGAGCGGAACTGCGGATCGCGCGGGGCCTCGCCCATGTAGGCCGGATTGGGATCGGTGTCGAGCATGCAGAAGCCGCGCTTCGCCGCCTTCCACACCCTGCCGGTGCGCGGATCGATGAGCTCGTAGGACGCGTAGTTGCGGAAGTGGAAGTGCTGGTGGCAGATGGCGAGCTCGAACAGCCCGTCGTTGGCGTCGTAGTGGGCCTTCGGATCGCCGACGTTGATGTCGCCGTCGCCCACGTTCGCGGTCATGACCGTGAAGCGCACGATGCGGTGCCAGCCGGGAGTCACGCCGCCTTCGACGACGCTGCAGTAGTTGGCCGGGAGGTTCTCGTCCCGGACCACCCACTGCTGGGTCATGATGTCCTCGCGGACGATGAGGTCCGGAAGGCCCTGGGCCAGGACGGGAGCGGCGACGGCGACGGCGAGGGTGAGACAGAGCGCGGCAAAAACAGGTTTCGATAGACGCAAGATCGTTTCCTCCTCTCAAGGATGGGAATGCGGGGCTCTTCTATGAAGAGTGCCGCGAGCCGGCAAAAGCGGGCCGCGTCCGATTCTAGATCAGGGCGGCCCTGGGATCGTGCTCGACGCGGCGCAGGAAGCGGGCGGTGCGGCGGATGAGGCTGGCGCTGGCGATGTCCTGCTCGAAAGCCTTCTGGAGGAGAAGCACCGCGAGGTGCCCCTGCTCCGGCACGCTCATCGACTGGAAGACGCGGGAGGCTTCCCGGATGACCCTCTCGGCCTCGGCGGAGCGGCCCTCCTGGAGGTAGACCGCGGCCAGGTCGAGACCGCCGACGGCCGCCGTGTAGGGGAGCCCCGCGGCCTGCAGCTCGGCGCGCGCCTCCTCCAGCTCCCGGGCGGCCTCGTCGAGCTGGCCCAGGCCGGCATGGATCAGCCCCCAGAGGCCGCGGAGCTTGATCTGTCCCATCCGGCCCTGCTCCTGCAGGCGCCGGAGGTTCAACCAGAGCAGCGAGCGCGCCTCCTTGAAGCGGCCCAGGTCCACCAGCAGGCCGATCTCGTTGTGCAGCGCCTGGGCGTAGAGCGCGGGATCGCGGCTCTCGTCCAGCAGGCCGCGCCCGCGCCGGGTGAGCTCGAACGCCTCGGCGCTGTCGCCGGCGTAGCCCTTGAACATCCCCTTGCTCACCAGGGCGCGGCCGGCCATGTGCTCGTCGCCGCGCCGGAAGTGGATCCCGGCCACCGCGTCCAGGGCTTCGAAGGCCTCGGCGAAGTGGCAGCGGTGCCCCTCCAGCGAGGCCTTGACGTCGAGGAAGCGGGCGCGCAGCAGCTCGCCGCCGGTGCCCTGGTCCAGATGGCAGTCGGCCTCGGCCAGGCTCGCGTCCGCGGCGCAGTAGTCGTTCGCGGCGCGCTGGGCGTTGGCCAGCTCGATCCAGGCCCTGGCGCGCCAGTCCGCCACCTGCCGCTCGCCATGGCGGCGCGGATCGAGCCCCGCCGCCACCTCGGTCGCGAGGCGGGCCAGCTCGACCATCTTCCGGGGGTCCTCCCGCCGGACCTCCCAGCTCCGGGCAAGGAGGGCGCGGTAGCTCTCCAGCCCCTCGTTGGGGAAACCGCCGTGCAGAAGGTCTTCCAGCTCCTCGCGAGTAGGATGGTCAGTCACCGTTCGGGCCTCGTCTTCAATTCGGGGTCGGGGACGCCAAACGGCATCTTCTCACATATTGCGAAGAAATCAACCGTTGGGATCGATCAGCCAGCCCTCGTCGGAACCGGCGCCGGCGTCCACGACCGGAACGGGGGCCGGCGGCTCTTCGCTGGTGGATGTGAGGACGGTCCAGGCGGCGGTCGTCCTCGTCATCCAAGTCGTCATCCACGCCCGGACGGTGCCGGCGACGCCGACCTCCGGTTCCGGGTCCATGGCGGGCAGGGCGCGGGCGGCAGCGGTGGCGAAAAAAGCGGCGAAACAGAGCGCAGCGGCACACTTCACGGTGCGTCCGGACATCCGTCCTCCTGTTCCCTGCAAGGCACACCGGGGCCATCATGGTCCCGGGGTCCGCAGGCGTTCTTTGGATTTGCGAGGACTAGTCTATGTCAGGACGGGCAGCGCAAGAATGCCGAAAAAACGCGCGCCTCAGCGGCTCTTTTCCTGCATCGATTCGATGTAGGCCACCAGGTCGCGGATCTTGTGGCGGACCATGGCTTCCTGGTCCGAGTCCCGGCCGGGATCCTGGAAGCTCAGCCCCCAGACCGGCATGTCGCTGGGGCCGTGGGCGCCCACGCCTCTGCGGCCGTCGATATAGGCGTAGGCCTCATCGGCGGGGAACTTCCCGCCGTTGCCCGCCGCGAGCTGCGTCAGGTCGGCGGGCGCGGTCTTCAGCGAGGACGCCACCGGGCCGTCCCCCGTGGCCGACTTGCCGTGGCAGCTCGAGCAGTACAGGGTGAACGACGCCCGGCCGCGCGCCGCGTTGCCAGGCTCCTCCTCCGCGGCCGTGACCAGGGGCCAGACGGCGACGAAGAACACGATGGCCAGGGTGAGGATCCGGAGTGTCTTGCTCATGGGTCAGCTCCTCTCGAAGCGGGTATCTACGACTCCTTTCTAGAGCCGGGGAGGCGCCCGCGCCATACCTGTTGGCGCGGGAGCCCCCCGCCCCACGGAGGGGGCATGGGCGCCGCGATGCGGGGGAGGATCGAGGAGGGGGCGTTTTGAGGGCGAAACCAATGGGTAGCCATGTCTACCCATTTGCCCGGGGTGTCTACCCATTGTTTTTCCTCGGCCGATATATGAAGCGGCCTTTTTCCAATATCCGCCGCCTCCCGGCATATAGAAAGGCCCTCTACCCATTGCATGGACGCGCCGGGCATATAGATCCCGCCCGTCCCCGACGGGAGCGAGGCTCCTCCATATATCCGCCGCGGCCGGATATATGACGGAGGCCTCATTCCGATGAAATATCCAGGAAGATATATAGCCGGACGTCCGGGGATTCAGGTGGACCGCGGAGGTTTGCTCCAGGGGGCTCGAGTAGGCGAAAATGAGCCGGAATGCCGGGGTCTTTCCCCGCGTTGAAAACCTTATGCCTCTGAGTGTCTTCCACCCCGCCGTCTCCTCCTGGTTCGAGCGCCGGTTCGGCTCTCCCACCGAGCCGCAGGCCCGCGCCTGGCCCGAGATCCATGCCGGCCGGCACACCCTGATCGCCGCCCCGACGGGCTCGGGCAAGACCCTGGCCGCCTTCCTCGCGGCGCTCGACGACCTGGTCCGCCGGGGGCTCGCCGGCGGGCTGGGGGACGAGACCCGCGTGGTCTACGTGTCGCCGCTCAAGGCGCTGTCGAACGACGTCGAGAAGAACCTGGAGGAGCCGCTCGCCGGCATCCGCGCCGAGCTGGCCGCCCAGGGGCTGCCGGACGTGGAGATCCGCACCGCGGTGCGCACCGGCGACACGCCTCTCAAGGACCGGGCGGCCATGACGAAACGGCCGCCGCACATCCTGGTCACCACGCCGGAGTCGCTCTACATCCTGCTCACCGCGGCCCGCAGCCGCGAGATCCTGCGCCACG